>DATMTG010000092.1:0-8496 GCA_035565075.1 Stenotrophobium sp. | reverse complement strand
CAATATTTCCAGGGAAATCCTCGAGAGCGGGTGACGCCGTTTCGGGTTTTCAGGGATGCGCCCAGCCGGGCAGCGTCGCCGCATAGGCGATCAGTCCGATCGCGGCCCAGTAGGTGCTGAGGATCGCGGCCTGCGCGCCGCCATACGGGCCGATGAATTTCCGGATCGCCAGCGAGGAGTCGGACAGCACGAACAGCAGTGCGCCGGTCATCGCCAGTTCCGACGGCAGATCTTGCCGGCCGTGCCAGCGCGCAATCGCGGCGAAGGCCAGACCCATCAGCGCCAGTCCGTAGAGACCGACGGCGAATTTGAGCGAACCGGTGCGGGGCAACAGCCACGCGAACAGCAGGATGCCGTACAGCGCCAGCGCCGCGCTCCACCACGGCAGTGTCGGCTGCGCGACGCCGTGCAGCAGCACCGGGATGAACAGCAGGTGCGCCAGCAGGAAACTGCCGAGGCCGCCCATGAATGCCGCGTTGCCTTCAAACATGAGACAGATGTCGCCGAGCAGCGACAGGCCCAGCGCAAGCAGCAGCAGCCCGTGACCCTCCCCTGCCGACGCCTGTGCGGCGACGCCAATGATCAGCAAGGTCGTGAGCGGTTTGAGAAGATAGAACGCGGCATGGCGCCGCTCGTTCCAGTCGGCGGCGATGGCCAGAAGGGCGCAGACGGCGGCAGCGATGGCGAACGTGGGTGTCGGCATGGAGACGGCATCTTGTGATCTGGCGGAATGCACGCATTATATTGGCAAGGAGAATCCCATGGACCCGATCAAGAAAACCGAAGCCGAATGGCGTGCGCAACTCACGCCCGAGCAATATCACGTCACGCGCGAGCGAGGCACCGAGCGTCCCTTCACCGGCGAATACTGGAACCATCAGGCCGATGGCATCTATGCCTGCGTCTGCTGCGGCGCACCGCTGTTCGACTCCGGACACAAGTTCGAGGCGCACTGCGGCTGGCCGAGTTTCGACCGCCCGATGAGCGCGGATGCGCCGCTGGCCGAGAGCCGCGATGAAAGCCACGGCATGCTGCGTACCGAGGTGCACTGTCGCCAGTGCGGTGCGCACATGGGTCACGTCTTCAACGACGGTCCCAAGCCCACCGGCCTGCGTTACTGCATCAACTCCGCATCGATCCGCTTCGTGCCCCGCGACGCATGAGCCTGCGCGTCCACTGGCTGCAGCACGTCGCTTTTGAGGACCTCGGCTGCATCGCGCCGTGGCTGGCAGCGCGCAACGCCACGGTGACGCAGACCCGGCTGTACGCCGGCGAAACCCTGCCCAAGGCCGGGGACTTCGACTGGCTGATCGTCATGGGCGGGCCGATGAACATCTACGAGGAATCGGCGCATCCCTGGCTGGTCGCCGAGAAAGCGCTGATCCGCGAAGCCTGCGCAGCCGGCCGCAGGCTGCTCGGTATCTGCCTCGGCGCGCAACTGATTGCCGATGCGCTGGGCGCGCCGGTGACGCGCAACGCACACCGCGAGATCGGCTGGTTCCCGGTGCAGATGAATGCCGCCGCGGCATCGTCGAAACTCTTTGCCGGTTTCCCCGAACGCTACGACGCCCTGCACTGGCACGGCGATACCTTCGCCATCCCGCCGGGCGCGACGCTGCTGGCCGGCAGCGAGGCCTGCGCACACCAGGCCTACGAGTACGCGGGCCGCGTGGCCGCCATCCAGTTCCATCTCGAAGTCACCGCCGCCGACGCGCGCGTCTGGCTGGCGCAGGAGACGCCGGCGCCCGGCCGCTACGTACAGACCGCCGGAGAAATCCTGGTCGACATCGGGCGCTTTGCCGAGAACAATCGCCTGATGCGCCGCCTGCTCGAAAACCTCGCCGCGGCCTGAGGAAATCCCGGTCGGGCGGCGACGCCCGACCGATGCGGCCCGGGCACCGCCGAAACTCCCGCTATCATGTCCGCCCGACCACAGGAACCTGATCCATGGATGCACTGCTGCAACCCGAACTCTGGCTGGCGCTGCTGACGCTGACCGCACTGGAGATCGTGCTCGGCGTCGACAACATCATTTTCCTGTCGATCATCGTCGCCAAGCTGCCGCAGCAGCAGCAGGCCAGAGCGCGGGTGCTGGGCCTGGGCGGCGCGTTGATCACGCGCGTGCTGCTGCTTTTTTCGCTGTCGTGGCTGGCGAGTCTGACCAGGCCCTGGTTCAGCTTCGGCGCACACGCGGTTTCCGGCCGCGACCTGGTGCTGATCCTCGGCGGCATGTTCCTGCTCTACAAGAGTGTCGGCGAAATCCACGAAAGCCTCGAAGGCCACAGCGCGGCTCCGGACGCCCCGCGCGCGGTGCGCGGCTTTGCCGCCGCCATCGTGCAGATCATGATTCTCGACATCGTGTTTTCGCTGGACTCGGTGATCACCGCCGTCGGCATGACCAACAACCTGCCGGTGATGGTCACCGCCATCACCATCGCCATCATCGCCATGATGTTTTTTGCCGCGCCGCTGGCGGCGTTCGTGGAGCGTCATCCCACGGTCAAGATGCTGGCACTGGCTTTCCTGATCATGATCGGCGGCGCACTGGTCGGCGAAGGCGTGGGCCTGCACATTCCCAAGGCGTATATTTATTTTGCGATGGCATTTTCGGTGGCAGTGGAAATGCTCAATCTGCGGCTGCGCCAGCGCATGCTCGACTGAAGCGGAACCCGGTCGCGCTGCGGCGGTCCGATGGAGTGAACGATGCACTTTGAAACCATCAACCCGGCCAGTGGCGAGGTCCTGCAACGCTACGACGCCATGGACGCGGCGCAGCTCGAGCGCAGCAGCGCGCGCTGTCACCGGGCGCAGCAGGACTGGGCGACGCGCACGTTCGCGGAACGCGCGACCTGCATGCAAGCCGCATCCGCCGTGCTGCTCCGGCACCGCCAGCGCTATGCGCGGCAGATGGCGCTGGAAATGGGCAAGCCATTGGCGCAGGCGCTTGCCGAGATCGAGAAATGCGCGCGGGTGTGCGACTACTACGCCGAACACGCGGCGCGGTTCCTGGCGCCACAGCCCGTGGCCAGCGAGGCGCATTCCAGCGCCGTGCATTTCAATCCGCTCGGCGTGGTGCTGGCGGTGATGCCGTGGAACTACCCGTGGTGGCAGGTGTTCCGCTTCGCCGCGCCCGGCCTGATGGCGGGCAACGGCGCGCTGCTCAAGCATGCGCCCAGCGTGTTCGGCTGCGCGCTGATGATCGAGGAAGCGTTCGACGAGGCCGGGTTCCCGCCGGGCCTGTTCAGCAGCCTGTTGCTGGACGTGGGACAGACCGGCGCGGTGATCCGCGATCCGCGCGTGGCGGCGGTGACGATCACCGCCAGCGTTGCCGCCGGCCGCGCCGTCGCCGCCGAAGCCGGCAAGGCCCTGAAGAAATGCGTGCTGGAACTCGGCGGCTCCGATCCCTACATCGTGCTCGAGGATGCCGATCTTGACCGCGCGGTCGAGGTCGGTGTCGACGCGCGTTACCAGAACACCGGGCAGAGCTGCATCGCCGCAAAGCGCTTCATTCTGGTCGAGGCGATCCGCGCAGAGTTCGAGCGCAAGTTCGTCGAGCGCGTGCGGCGCCTGCGCATGGGCGATCCGTTTGCAGACAACGTGGACCTTGGCCCGATGTCGCGGCGCGAGCTGCGCGATGGGCTGCACCAGCAGGTCCGGCGCAGCGTCGATGCCGGCGCAGAATTGCTCTGCGGCGGCGTGCTGCCGCAGGGACCCGGCGCCTATTATCCGCCGACCGTGCTCGGCGGTGTCCATACAGGCATGGCGGCGTGGTCGGAGGAATTGTTCGGGCCGGTGGCGAGCTTGATCGCGGTCAAGGATGAGGACGAAGCCATTGCCGTCGCCAACGCCACCGAGTTCGGCTTGTCCGCGTCGGTGTGGACGCGTGACCTGAAACGCGGCGAGCACATCGCCGCCGAAAAAATCCAGTCGGGCGCCTGCTTTGTCAACGCCATGTCCAAGTCCGACCCGCGCATGCCCTTCGGCGGCATCAAGAGTTCCGGCTACGGCCGCGAGCTGGGCGAGTTCGGCATCCGTGAATTCGTCAACGTCCACGCGGTCTGGGTCGAAGCCTGAGACGCGAAGTTCGCGGCCGCTCCCCGGCTCGAGGGCGCAAACCGGTAAAATCGCCGGATGAATCACTACGCTGACGAACTCGCGCTGCTGGTTGCCGACCTGAATCCCGCCCAGAAAGCCGCGGTGACGGCGCCGCCCGAGCATCGGCTGGTGCTGGCCGGTGCCGGCTCGGGCAAGACCCGCGTGCTGGTGCATCGCATCGCCTGGCTGATCGCGCGCGAGGGCGTGTCGCCGCACTCCATCCTCGCGGTGACGTTCACCAACAAGGCGGCGTCCGAGATGCGCGGGCGCATCGAGCAGCTGATCAGCATCCCGGTGCGGGCGATGTGGGTCGGCACCTTTCACGGCACCGCGCACCGCATGCTGCGGCTGCACTGGAAGGAAGCGCGGCTGCCGCAGAATTTCCAGATCCTCGATGCCGACGACCAGCAGCGTCTGGTCAAGCGCGTGATGCGCGCGATGGAGTTGCCCGAGGACCAGTGGCAGCCGAAGAGCGTCACCGGTTTCATCAACGCCCAGAAGGAAGAGGGCCGCAGGCCGCAGCAGATGCAGGACCAGAGTGACTATACGCAGCGCACGCTGGTGCGCGTCTACGCCGCATACCAGGAGCAATGCGAACGCAATGGCCTGGTCGACTTCGCCGAATTGCTGCTGCGCGCCTACGAACTGTGCCGCGACAACGCCGAGATCCAGCAGCACTATCGCAGCCGTTTCCGCCATATCCTCGTCGATGAATTCCAGGACACCAACACGCTGCAATACAAATGGCTGAAGGTGCTGGCGGGCAATACCGGCATCCTGTTCGGGGTCGGTGACGACGATCAGTCGATCTACGGCTGGCGAGGGGCAAAGGTCGAGAACATGCTGCATCTCGACCGCGATTTTCCCGGTACGCAGATCATCAAGCTGGAGCAGAACTACCGCTCGACCGCCACCATCCTCAAGGCGGCCAACGGACTGATCGCGCGCAACAGTTCCAGGCTCGGCAAGGAGCTGTGGACCGACGGCAACGAAGGCGAGCCGATCCAGCTCTACGCCGCGTTCAACGAATACGACGAAGCCGAGTTCGTCGTCGGCCGCATCAGGCAGCATCGCGACGACACTGCGCGCTATTCCGATCTCGCGGTGCTCTACCGCACGAGCGCGCAGTCGCGTGTGCTCGAAGAACTGCTGATCCGTGCGCAGATTCCCTACCGCATCTACGGCGGCCTGCGCTTTTTCGAACGCATGGAGGTGAAGGACGCGCTGTCCTACCTGCGCCTGCTGCACAATCGCGACGACGACACCAGCTTCGAGCGCGCGGTCAACACGCCGCCGCGCGGCATCGGCGCCACCACCATTGAGCGTCTGCGCCTGCTGGCGCGCGAACAGAACATCTCGCTGTGGGTCGCAGCCAGGACCGGGCTGGCCTCGCTGGGGCGCTCATCCAACAGCGTCGGCGCGTTCCTGTCGCTGATCGAGCAACTGCACGCCGATACGCGCGGTCTCACCCTGAGTGAAGCGACCCGGCTGACGATCGAGCGCAGCGGCCTGCGCGAACACTACAGGAAGGAGCGCGGCGAACAGGCCGAGGCGCGTCTCGAAAACCTAGACGAACTGATCAACGCCGCGCGCGGCTTCGAGGAGCTGCCGGCCGTGGAAGGCGAGCCGGCGATGGAGCCGCTGACTGCGTTCATCACCCACGCCTCGCTGGAGGCCGGCGACGAGCAGGCCGGTCCCGGCGAAGACTGCGTGCAGCTGATGACGCTGCACGCTGCCAAGGGGCTGGAGTTTCCGGTGGTGTTCATGGTCGGCCTGGAGAATGGCCTGTTCCCCAGCCAGCGCACCATGGACGAGGGCAATCTCGAGGAGGAGCGGCGGCTGTGCTATGTCGGCATCACGCGCGCACGCGAACGCCTGTATCTGTCCTACGCCGAGATGCGTCGCCTGCACGGCGTCGAGCAGATCAATCTGCCGTCGCTGTTCCTCAAGGAGATTCCCGCCGAATGCGTCAGCGAAACGCGTCCGCGCGCCGGCATCGTGCGGCCTGCTTTCGTCAGCCGCGGTGCGCCGTCGCGCTGGGGCAGCGGCATCGGCCACGCGTCGGGCGGCTACGCCGTGCAAGCGCCGCGGGCCAGGCTGAGCGACACCGGGCCCGGCGGCTTCAAGCTTGGGCAGCGCGTCAGCCATGCCCGCTTTGGCGAGGGCACCATCCTGTCGTTCGAGGGCGACGGCGATCGCGCGCAGGTGGAGATCCGTTTCAAGGCGCACGGCACCAAGCGGCTGATGCTGGGCTACGCCAACCTGCAGGCGCTGTAGCCGCACGACCGCTGAACGCCGCTTACTTCACCTTCATCAGCACGCCCTGCACGTTGTTCTGCTCCAGGCGCGCCATCAGCGTATGGGCCTTGGCCAGGCTGTGCTCGGGGCCGACGCGGACCCGGTAATAGGTGTCCTTGTTGTCGATGGTGACCTTTTCGATGCGCGATTCGATCCCCAGCAGCGCCAGCTTGGCTTTCTGCGCGTCGGCGTCCTGCTGTGCGCGGTAGGCGGCAATCTGGATCACGTAGATGCCGTCATCGCCCGGTTCCGCCTTGCCGGTGGTGGCGGTGACGCTGTCCGGCACCACCACTTCCTGTCCCGGCAGGATGTCGTAGAAGGTGAAACGGGTTTTTTCCTTGGGCGGCAGCTTGATCGCGGTCTTCTTGCCGCCCGCGCCCGAATGGGCCTGCACTGCGGACGATTTTCCACCGGCACCGGTCTCCGCGCCCGCCACGCTGCCGGCGCCCGGTCCGGGCGCAGGAGACACGGGCCTGGCGACATACACGATCGCGGCGATGGCCAGTCCGACGGACAGGCCGAGCACGGCGCCCAGCCACCAGGGCATGCCGCCGCCCGCAGCCGACCGTCCGCGCGGATTGCTGGCCGGACGGGCCTGGCGCCGGCCGCCCTTGCTGCGCTGTGCGTAGTCCTTGGCCATTACATCTTTTCCGGCGCGCCGACGCCGAGCAGGCCCAGGCCGATGCGCAGTACCTGCCGCGTGGCGGCGATCAGCGCCAGCCGCGCCGATTGCAGTTCGGCGTCGTCGACGATGAACTTGTGCGCGTTGTAGTAGCTGTGAAACGCGTCGGCGAGGCCGTCCTTGAGATAGAACGCCAGCGTGTGCGGCTCATATTCGGCTGCCGATTTGCGCAGCACCTCGGGGAAGCGTGCGAGCTGCACCAGCAGCGCTTTTTCATGTTCGTTGTCGAGCCGGTGCAGTGACTTGAGTGCGGCGGCCTCGTCGTAGCGGCCGCCTTTTTCGGCCAGCTGCGCGAACACGCTGCACACCCTCGCATGCGCGTACTGCACATAGAACACCGGGTTCTCGTTGCTCTGCGAACGGGCCAGGTCGATGTCGAATTCGAGGTGCTGCTCGTGCGAGCGCAGCAGGTAGAAGAAGCGCGTGGCGTCGGTGCCGGCCTCGTCGATCAGGTCTTGCAGGGTCACGAAGTTGCCACTGCGCTTGCCCATTTTGCCGGACGATAGCGTGACGAATTGGACCAGCTGCACGTTGAGCGCGTCCTTGCGGCCGGTCAACGCTTCGATCGCAGCGCGCACACGCGCGATGTAGCCGTGATGATCCGCACCCCAGACGTCCATCAGTAGCGGCCAGCCGCGATCCAGCTTGTCAATGTGATACGCCAGATCGTTGCAGAAATAAGTCGCCGCACCATCGGCCTTGACCAGCACGCGGTCCTTCTCGTCGCCAAACGCTTCGGTGCGCATCCACAGCGCGCCATCCTTTTCGTAGGTCAGATTTTTTTCTGCGAGACGCGTCAATGCAGTGCTGACGAAACCGGACTTCACCAGTGCCGCTTCCGATGACCACTGATCGAAGCGCACATTAAACGCGGAGAGTGTCGAGCGTATGACGGCGAGTTGATCGTCGAGCGCTGCGTGCTTGATGACGTCATAGCCGTCAGCGAGTACGGTTTTTGCCCGCTCGATGAGGACATCTGCATAGCCTTCCTGACGCAGCTTGATGGCAGCTTTGTCCTTGTCAGTAGCGTCTTCAGGAACGTCAGGCTCCAACGGTAAATCCGTTTTCAGAGCATTCCAGTCATGCCGGAATTTCTCGCCGTGCAAGTCCTTCAGCGTTTGCGCACTGCGCCGGACATAATCAGCCGGGTAGCCCCGTTTGGGAAACAGCAGCGTCTCGCCGCACAGTTCCAGATAACGCAGCCACACCGAGATTGCGAGAATATCGACCTGGCGGCCGGCGTCGTTGATGTAGTACTCGCGCCACACGGTCCAGCCGCTGGCCGCCAGCAGATTGGAGATGGCATCACCATAGGCCGCGCCGCGACCATGACCAACGTGCATCGGTCCAGTCGGGTTGGCGGAGACAAACTCCACCATGATTTTGCCCTTGCTGCCGGAATCGTCGCGGCCAAATTTGTC
>DATMTG010000091.1:0-5461 GCA_035565075.1 Stenotrophobium sp. | reverse complement strand
CCCAACTTGAAATCCGGTATGTGGTTCGCTACAAAGCCGCATCCAGTAACTCGATCCAGTGCTTCACCGGCACCGCGCTCCCGCTTGTCAAATGCGTTTGGCAGCCGACATTGGCGGTCGCGATCACGGCCGGTTCCTCTTCTGTCAACGCTGCCAGCTTGTTGTCGCGCAACTGTATCGACAACTCCGGCTGCATCAGCGAATAGGTGCCGGCAGAACCGCAGCAGAGATGGCCGTCGCGCACCCGGGTCAGCGTATAGCCGGCCGTTTCAAGCAAGTTTTCGATGAGGCCGCGGATCTTCTGGCCGTGCTGCAATGTGCACGGAGAATGAAAGGCAATGCGTTCGCGCGCACGGGAACGCAAGCGCTGGCGCAAGCTCTCGTATTCCGCCGCGATCACTTCGCTGACATCGCGGCACATCGCGGCCACGCGCTGCGCCTTCGCCGCGTAGTCAGCATCGTCGCGCAGCAGATGAGCGTAATCCTTCACCTGTACGCCGCAGCCAGATGCGGTCATCACGATCGCTTCCACACCGTTTTCGACATGCGGCCACCATGCGTCGATGTTGCGGCGCGCGGCCTGGCGCGCGCCGGCTTCGTCATCGAGGTGAAAGGACAGCGCGCCGCAGCAACCGGCTGACGGCGCTTCGAACAGCGCGATGCCGAGCGCGTCGAGCACGCGCGCAGTCGCTGCGTTGGTCGCCGGCGTCAATGCCGGCTGCACGCAGCCGGCCAGCGCCAGCATGCGGCGGCTATGCCGGTTTGCGCTTGGCCATGCGCCTGCATCAACACGCTCCGGAATCTTGGCGGCAATGCGAGACGGCAAGATGCCGCGCATCGAACGACCAAGCGAAAGCAGCGCGCTGAACACACCCGCATGCGACAGGGAGAATTTCAGCACTCCACGAACAACCCGCTGCGCTGCGCTGCGCGGCACCTGCCGCACCACCTCGGCGCGGCCGATGTCGAGCAGCCGCGAATACTGTACGCCCGATGGGCACGTCGTCTCGCATGCGCGGCAGGTCAGACAGCGATCAAGATGCTCGCGCACCGACGGCGTCGCCGGCACGCCTTCCAGCACGCGCTTGATCTGATAGATTCGGCCGCGCGGGCCATCGAGCTCGTCGCCAAGCAGTTGGTAGGTGGGGCACGTCGCGGTGCAGAAGCCGCAGTGCACGCATTTGCGCAGGATGGCGTCGGCTTCGTGGCCAGCGCTGGTGTCGCGAATGAAATCGGCTAGTTTCGTTTCCATGAATCAGAACTCGGAATACATACGGCCCGGATTGAAAATGCCGTGCGGATCGAAGGCCGTTTTCAGGCGTCGATGCAGCGCCAGCAAGGGCGGCGTCAAAGGTTGAAAGCGCGGGGTCGTCGTTGCCTCCGCGCTGCGGAACAGCGTGGCATGACCGCCCAGCAGGGCGACATGTGCGCGCAGCACCATCGGGTCGCCCACATCGCGCAGCCAGCGCTGGGCGCCAAACCATTCGGAGAGGCCAGACGTCGGCAATTGCTCGGGCTCGGTCAGCGCCGGCACGGAGACGCGCCACAGCTCGCCTCCTTCGAGGAAGAACGCATGCCGCTGTTCGCGCAGCTCGCGCCAGAACGCATCGCCGTCCTCGACGGTTTCGCCGCCGATGACTGCCTGCGCCGAGCGGATCGCCGTCGGGGCGCCGGACAGGCGCACATGCAGCACGCCTGCATGCCAGCAACTCGCCGACAAAGGCAACGCCTCGGCGACCCAGCGATTGCAGGCGACGATGGCATCGCCTTCATTCATCTGCAGTTGCAGCGTGAGCTCCTGCACCGGTCGCGGCAAGGTCTTCAGCGACACATCGAGAAGGATGCCCAAGGTACCGAGGCTGCCGGTCAGCAGGCGCGACACGTCGAAGCCGGCGACGTTCTTTATCACCTGACCGCCAAAGGTGCGAATGCAGCCTTCGCCGTCGAGCAGACGAGCTCCCAGCACAAAGTCGCGCACCGAGCCCGAGTTCATGCGGCGCGGGCCGGACAGGCCGGATGCGATGCAGCCACCGAGCGTTGCGTTGCCAAAATGCGGCGGCTCGAACGCCAGCATCTGACCATGTTCCGACAACGCCGCTTCGATGTCGGCCAACGGCGTGCCGCAGCGCGCCGTGACGAACAGTTCGCTCGGCTCATAATCGACGATGCCTTGCCATGGACGCGTGTCGAGCACGGTGTGCTGTTGCTGCGGCGCTTCGCCGTAAAAATCCTTGCTGCCGCCGCCGCGCAGACGCAGCGGCGCATGTGCGGCGTTGGCCGCGGCGATGACCGCTCGCCAATTTTCGATGATGTGATCCATGAACAGCTTTAAAACCTCGGTAACTCTGGATGCGGCACCTGGCCGGCGTGAACGTGCATGCGGCCGTATTCGGCGCAGCGGTGCAGCGTGGGGACGGCCTTGCCCGGGTTGAGCAGGCCGCGCGGGTCGAATGCGGTCTTGATCGCGTGAAACGACGCCAGGCTGTCGGCATCGTACTGGCTGCACATGGCATTGATCTTCTCGACGCCGACGCCGTGCTCGCCGGTGATCGAGCCGCCGAGCCTGACCGACAGTTCGAGAATTTCGGTGCCGAAGGCTTCGGTGCGCTCCAGTTCGCCCGGCACGTTGGCGTCGTACATGATCAATGGATGCAGATTGCCGTCGCCGGCGTGAAATACGTTGGCGCAGCGCAAACCATATTTCTTTTCCATCTCGACGATGGCCTTCAGCATTTCACCCAGACGCTTGCGCGGAATCGTGCCGTCCATGCAGTAGTAGTCGGCAGAGATGCGGCCTATCGCGGGAAATGCTGCCTTGCGGCCGGCCCAGAATCGCAGGCGTTCGGCTTCGTCGCGCGAGACGCGCATGTTGCTGGCGCCTGACTGCTCGAGCACCGCACACATGGCGGCGATTTCTTCCGCCACTTCCGCTTCGGTACCGTCGGATTCGCACAGCAGGATCGCTTCGGCATCCATGTCGTAGCCGGCCTGCACGAATGGCTCGACCGCTGCCGTGGTCGGCTTGTCCATCATTTCCAGCCCGGCCGGAATGATGCCGGCGGCGATGATGCTGGCGACCGCGTCGCCCGCCTTGCCGACGTCATTGAAGGAAGCAAGAATGACCTGCGCCTTCCTCGGCTTGGGCATCAGGCGCACCGTCACTTCGGTGACGACGCCAAGCAGACCTTCGGAACCGATCATCAGCGCCAGCAGGTCAAGGCCGGCCGCGTCAGCTCCGGCGCTGCCGATTTCCAGCAACTCGCCGTCCACGCTGACCACGCGCAGACGCAACACGTTGTTGACGGTCAATCCGTATTTGAGACAATGCACGCCGCCTGAATTTTCGGCGACGTTGCCGCCGATCGAACAGGCAATCTGCGACGAAGGATCGGGCGCATAGTACAAGCCGTAGTCGGCAGCAGCTTCGGAAATCGCGAGATTGCGCACGCCCGGCTGGACCACGGCCTGACGCGCCAGCGGATCGATGTGCAGGATGCTCTTCATCTTCGCCAGCGACAGCAGCACGCCGTGTCGATGCGGCAAGGCACCGCCCGACAGGCCGGTGCCGGCGCCGCGCGCCACGACCGGAACGCCAAGCGCGTGGCAGACGCGCATCACGTGCTGCACTTCAGCTTCATTTGCCGGCAGGACGACGACCATCGGCAGCTCGCGATAAGCGGACAGGCCATCGCATTCATAGGGACGCAACTCTTCTTCAGTCGTCAACAGCGACTGCGGCGCCACACAGGGCCGCAGGACTGCAATCAATTCGTCGCGGTTCACCGAGGCGTAACGATCGGCGTCCGGATCAAGGTAGTGCATGGCATTTCCTTCTACTGCTTCAAAAAACACCTCTCTCCGCAAACGCACGGAGAGAGGCCGGTGTTGCTTCGCTCAATGGATGACCATCGAGGTGAACGGCGGCACGTACGCCTGCAGGGTGACGAGAATGCCCACCAACGCTGCCAGCGCAAGGCTGTGGAAGAACACGTAACGCAGGATCTCGCCTTCATGATTGACCCAGCGCGTGGCGGTGGAGGCGACGACGATGGACTGCGCGTCGATCATCTTGCCCATCACGCCGCCCGAGCTGTTGGCCGCACCCATCAGGTTGTCCGCCAGCCCGAGCTGATGCGCCGCCACTTTCTGCATGCCGCCGAACAGCACGTTGGAAGCCGTGTCGGAACCGGTAAGCGCCACCCCGAGCCAGCCCATCAGCGTGCCGAAGAACGGATACAGCACGCCGGTATTGGCAAACGCCAGGCCGAGCGTCGTATCGGTACCCGAGTAGCGGGTCACCGTGCCCAGCGCAAGCATCAGCACAATGGTGAGCAGCGAAAACTTCACCAGCCAGATCGTCTTGCCGAAGGTCCGCACGATCGCCACCGGGTTGTACTTCATGACCAAGGCGCCGATGATGGCCGCAACCAGAATGGCGGTACCGGTTGCCGACAGCAGGTTCAGCGTATACACCGCACCTTCCTTGGTCGGATTGAGAACCACAGGCGGCACCTTTTCAACCATCTGGTTCAGCCCGCTGATCGGAAAGCTGGGTGCGAACAGGCCGTTCAGCCAGGCCTTGACCGGCGGCAAACCCCAGATGAACACGACCACTGACAGGATGACCCAAGGCGTCCATGCGGCGACCAGCGCCTGCGTGCTGTGTTTCTTCACCGCCAGGGCCGGCTTGGCCTCGGCCGCGCTGGGGTCGTGGCCGCGCAGCGACGGCGAGGTCCAGACCTTCTTCGGCTGCCACACCCGCAGGAATGCCACCAGGCAGACCATGGAAACGATGGCGGCGATGATGTCCACCAGTTCCGGTCCGATGTAGTTCGACACGAGGAACTGCGGAATGGCGAACGAGACGCCCGCCACCAGGATGGCTGGCCAGATTTCCATCATGCCCTTGCGACCGGCAAACGCCCAGATCAGCCAGAACGGCACCAGCAGCGAGAAGAACGGCAACTGGCGGCCGACAATGGCGGTCACTTCCATCAAATCGTAGCCGTGCACCTTGGCCAGCGTGATCACCGGCGTGCCGAGTGCACCGAAGGCCACCGGCGCGGTATTGGCGATCAGCGACAGGCCGGATGCAGCGAGCGGCGAGAAGCCAAGACCGATCAGGATGGCCGCAGTCACCGCAACCGGCGTGCCGAAGCCTGCCGCGCCTTCAAAGAAGGCGCCGAAGCAGAACGCGATCAGCAGTAGTTGAATGCGGCGGTCCTCGGTGATGCCCGACAGCGAATCCTGCAGCACGGCGAAGCTGCCGTTCTGTTCGGTGAGCTGGTGCAGGAAGATGATGTTGAGCACGATCCAGCCGATCGGCAGCAGCCCGGTGAGGCCGCCCAGCAGCGCCGCCTTGCCCGCCATCTCGCCCGGCATGCCGTAGACGACGATGGCGATCAGCAGCGCGCTGGCCAGCCCGGCCCCGGCGGCGACGTGCGCCTTCAGGTGCAGGAAG
>DATMTG010000090.1:0-2000 GCA_035565075.1 Stenotrophobium sp. | reverse complement strand
TCGTTCCAGCGCGCCCGGTTGCCCGTGAAGATGTAGCCCGACATGGAACCGATCAGCGCATACAGGTGCTGGTTCATGAAGTGGTTCGGGCTGTAGTTGAACGTCTCGGTGACGGGCACGATCAGGTTGTTCGTCAGGTTCTCCGTGTCCTGGTCGGTCCAGGCCAGCGAGGCCGTCTGGCAGCTCGAGTAGCGCATGATCTCGGCCGCCGCCATCATCCGGCTCATCGGAATGCCCGTGTGGATGTGCGCGTCCGTGTAATAGACGTACTGGGTCGGGTCCATCTGTTCCCAGATGCGGATCAGGCGCATGGCGTTCGCGCGGTAGGTCTCGTCGCCCGTCACGTAGTACAGGATCGCCTGCGTGTAGGCGCTCAGCGAGTCGGCGATGAACTTGGATTCGACGCCCTGGCTGTTGAACGCCACCACCGCCGGCTTGGTCGGATCGGTGCTGCTCTGGTTCTTGGACTGCACGGTCTTCGACGCCGCGCCGGACAGCAGCATGCGGTTGAAATACGTGTTCCAGGGCTCCTTCTGCGCCTGCACCTCGGTGCGCATGTTCTCCAGCACGTCCTTCGTCAGGCCGACGCCGGGATGCTTGAAGCCGCTCGCGTCGATCGTTTCGCTGATCGTGGGTTGGTAGCTCGTGACGATGGTCTGGATCGTGTCGGCCGCGACGGCATCGTGCGCGGCCGGGACCATCGCCGCGACGGCGAGCGACACGGCGAGCGCCGCCGCCCGCAACAGCGGGGTGCTGTTACCGGATTTTTTCATTTGTAGTCTCCTCTGCGGTATTGTATTTTCGGGTTTGCCGACAACGTTTATGTTATCGATCCCAGATTTGCAGTCTAGCATGAGGAAACCGCGCGGCAACCACCTTTCATGAAATTTTTGGGATCGATAACGGACGCCGCTTCGCACGGCCGTCCGCCGCCGGCCGATCCGTCAGGCGACCGCGAGACCCGCCGCGTGCGCGCCCGACGCCAGCGTCTCGAGCCGGCGCATCTCCAGGATCTCGATCTCGCGCCGCTCGAACTTGATCACGCCGTTGTCGCGGAAGCGCGCCAGCAGGCGGCTCACGGTCTCGATCTGCAGGCCGAGGTAACGGGCCATGTCCTGGCGCGACATGCGCAGCTGAAAGCGGCGCGGCGAAAAGCCCCGCATCGCATAGCGTTCCGACAGGTTCAGCAGCAGACTCGCCAGCCGCTCGTCGGCGCGCAGGTTGCCGAGGAAGCGGATGGCCGACTGGTCGCGCAGGATTTCCTGGCTCAGGGTGCGGTGGAAGTGCGCCATCATCCGGGGCATCTCGGCCAGCACGGTCAACAGGCGCGCGTACGGGATCTCGCAGACTTCGCTGTCTTCCAGCGCGATGGCGGTGCTGGCGTGCGTGCCGTTGGCGATGCCGTCCAGGCCGAGCAGGTCGCCGGCCATCTGGAAGCCGGTGACGCAGCGTTCGCCGGCCTGGTCGCCGCGGCAGGTCATGAAGTGGCCGAAGCGGATCGCGTACAGATTGCCGAACGCCTGGCCGCCGCGGAACAGGACGTCGTCGCGCGCGACGCGGCGCCGGCAACCGATCGTGGTCTCGACCTTGGCCAGGTCCTGTCCGTTCAGGCCGAGCGGCAGGCACAGGGACCGGTAGGCGCACTGCCCGCACTTGCTGTCCGTGTCCCTCGTGGCGGTCGCGCGGTCGGCGCTCGGCGCCGCGCGGAAGATCTGTACAGTCATCGCTTCTCCTTGGATTGTGTGTCCGGCATGAGAAGCAGTATCGATCGATCCCGGCCGCACCGCCAGCGCGCATCCACGCAACCGCAGGTCGGTGTCCCTTGACGTGCCGGTGTCGGGTTTCCCCTACACGACCGGGCGAAACTCAGATGAGGCCGTACTCCAGCGCGTAGCGGGTCAGTTCCGCATTGCTGGCCAGGCCCATCTTGTCGAGGATGCGGGAGCGGTAGGTGGTCACCGTATTCGGGCTCAGGTGCAGGCGTTCGCCGATCTGCACCA
>DATMTG010000089.1:0-5311 GCA_035565075.1 Stenotrophobium sp. | reverse complement strand
TCAGGCTGCCGAGCAGGCCGCCCAGTACCGGAATCCCTGCGACCGGCGATGCGGCGGGCGCCGCGGTCGCAAGCGGGACCGTGCCGGCCAGCAGCACAGCGGCGGCGATGGCAATCAATCTTGTCTTCATTGGCAACCCCTTGAATCCATGAAAGTGGAAACCCGTTGCAGACGCTACACCTTCCGGCGGCGGCCGACAGTGGTTAATTTTGACCAAGGCCATGTCCGCGCGGCAAATCGTCTTCCGCCTCCGCGTAGCGGATGCCCAGTATCTCCAGTTCGCGGACGCCGCCCGGCAGAGACACCTCGACCACCTCGCCCACGGCCCGCCCGAGCAGCGCGCGCGACACCGGCGCATCGATGCTGATCCAGCCGCGCGTCGCATCGACCTCGTCGCTGCCGACGATGCGATGCCGGTGCGTGGCGCCCGCATCGTCCACGATCTCCAGCCACGCGCCGAAAAACACCCGCGACGGGTCGCCGGGACTCCCCGCCACGACCTTGAGCTCGTCCAGGCGCAGCGTCAGGTACTTGAGCCGCGCATCGATCTCGCGCAGCTCTTTCTTGCGATAGATGTACTCGGCATTTTCCGAGCGGTCGCCCTCGGCCGCGGCCGCAGCCAGCGCCCGCACGACCTCCGGACGGCGCATGCGCCAGAGCTGGTCGAACTCGGCCTTCAGCCGCGCATGCCCTGCCGCGGTGATGTAGGGCGAGCTTTTGGCGACGGGTGCGCGGTAGCGACTCATGGCCGCTTCACGCTCCGCTTCGCTATCGCCTTCCTGGCCCCAGCCGCGCGCCACGACATCGCTCAGTCGGGAATCGCCGGAGTGTCATCCGGCACAAAGAAGTCCGGGAAGAATTTGTTATTGCCCGGGACGACGGCATATCTGGAGAAATCGCGCACGCCCTCGCTGTACAGGACCAGGTCGTCGATGCAGAAGTTGCCGGTGAACTCGCGGCTGTTACGGCACAGGATCGCGTGTGCGGCATCGCCCATGATCGCCGGCGTGCGCGCATTGTTGGCCATGTCGTCACCGCCGATCATCTTGATCGCGGCGGTGGCGATCAGCGTGCGCGGCCACAGCGCGTTGGCGGCGATCCCCTCCTTGCGGAATTCCTCGGCCCAGGCCAGCGTGCACAGGCTCATGCCGTACTTGGCCATGCTGTAGGCGACGTGCGGCGCGAACCACTTGGCCGACATGTCCAGTGGCGGGCTCAGCGTCAGGATGTGCGGGTTTGCGGATTTCTTCAGATACGGAATGCAGTACTTGCCGCTCATGAAGGTGCCGCGCGCGTTGATGCCATTCATCAGGTCGTAGCGCTTCATGTCGGTCTGCAGCGTGCCGGTGAGATTGATGGCGCTGGCGTTGTTGACCAGGATGTCGATGCCGCCAAAGGTATCCGCAGTCTGCTTCACCGCCGCGGCCAGTTGCTGCTCGTCGCGGATGTCGCAGGTGATCGGCAGGCCCTTGCCGCCGGCCTTCTCGATTTCCTCCACCGCGGAAAAAATCGTTCCCGGCAGTTTCGGATTCGGCGCCGCGGTCTTGGCGGCGATGGCGACATTGGCGCCGTCCTGCGCCGCACGCACGGCGATGGCCAGACCGATGCCGCGCGAACCGCCGGTAATGAACAGTGTTTTACCCTTGAGACTCATGATGAACTCCAGCAATGTGAAATCGGGAAGTGCCTCCGTACCGTGAGGATACTAAGGCGTGACGGCCTGCCATGCACCAGAAACCTGTATTACTGGCAAGCGCACGTCCACAGCGGATCATTGCAGCATCGTGGTCATGCGCGCGATGCGCTCGGCCTGGATGCGGTTGAGATTGCGGAAGATGGTCGCAGCGATCCAGGGATAGCGGAAGCGCAGCCGCTCCAGGTCCTGCGAGTTGAAGTGCAGCAGCCGCGACGGCGCGACGGTATCGACGTTGGCGGTCCGGCGCTGGCCAAAATACCCGGCCTCGCCCATCACCGCGCCGCGGCCCATGGTGGACAGCGTCTTGCGCTCGCCGTGGCTGTCGACCCAGGCCTCGAGCGTGCCGTCGACGATGACATAGATATCGCGTGCCAGATCGCCCTGGCGGATCACGCGCGTGCCGGCCGGCACGTTTTCCAGCTTGGACATCAGCGCAAACACGCGCGCCTGCCGCAGGGACAACCCCGACAGCAACGGGATGGTGTGCTGCGGCGACTGGCCCAGATCGAGCCGCAGGATGTCCCACAGGGTGACGATGCGCAGCGAGGAACTCAGCGCCGGCGTCAGCGTGATGTTCATGAACCAGGCCATGAACAGCGTGAACGCCGACAGCAGGCCGAACTGCACCTGCGTATGCAGCTCGCTGCCGGTGAACACCAGGAAACCCGAACACAGCGCCAGCGTGCTCAGGGTGATCGGCCGCAGCACGCTGACCAGCGCGCTGCTCACCGCCGGCTGCTCCTGGGCGCTGGCGCGCGCGTCGGCGTTGAAGCGCGCGAGGAACTGGATGGTGTCGTCCACCGCGATGCCGATGACGATGCACGCGATCAGGCAGGTGGTCGGACTCAGCGGAATTTTCAGCAGTCCCAGCGTGCCGAAGTAGATCGCCACCGGCACCACCGTCGGCAGCAGCGCGATGAAAGCCGCGCGCATCGAGGTGAACATCAGGCTCAGCAGCAGCCAGATCGCGAACGTCGCGATGGCGATGGACAGCAGCTGCCCGGAGGCGATCTCGCGGACGGTGCGCGTCGCCAGCACCGAACTGCCGGTGACCACACCGTTGAGCGGCGCCGGCATCGCCTTGAGCCGGCCTTCGATGCGCGACACCAGCGCTTCGATCGGCTCCGAGCCGTCGACGTTGATCCTCACGCTGATCAGCGCCATGCGGAAACGCGCGTCGACGACGTGGCGGATCTGGTCGCCGCCGCCGAAAACCAGCATCTGCTTGACCGCCGACTGGTCGTCCGGAATGCGGAAATACTGGGGATTGTTGCCGTTGAGACTCTGGTTGATCAGCTTCAGATGATCGACGTAAGAGACCACCGCGCCGACTTCCGGCTGCTGGCGCAACCAGCCTTCGAGGTCGTCGATCTGGCGGATCAGGCCCGGATCGGTCAGCGCGTCGTTGACGTGCGTGTCGATCATGATCGAAATCAGGTTGGCGCCGTTGAACGCGGTGTTGATCGCCTCGAAATCGCGCCGTACCGGCGCATCGGCCGCGTAGCTCTTGATGTATTCGGAGCCGGTGTGGATGCGTGTGGCGAATCCGAGGCCCAGCGGGATCAGCACCAGCGCGATGGCGATGATCCAGTTGCGCCAGCGCTGGTCGAACAGCGACAGCCGGGTCGCCGCTGCATTGAACCAGGATTCGCCCAGCGGGCGGCTGAAACTCGAAGTGCCGAGTATCGCCAGCAGCGACGGCAGGAAGGTCAGCGACAGGACCACGCCCAGCACCGAGCCGATGCTCGCCAGCACCGCGAAATGCCGGATCGCGGGCAACGAGTTGAGCAGCAGCGCCAGGAAGCTGGCGCTGGTGGTGCCGGCCGACAGCACCAGGCCGATGCCGGCGCGGTTGATGATCCATTCGCTGCGGCTCTCGCGCGATTTCAGGTTCTTTTCGTTGCGCGCGGCGTAGTAGGCCGAGACCAGGTAGATCGAATACGACAATCCCAGCGTCACCACCAGCGGCGGCACGATCGCGGTCACCAGGTTCATCGGAATGCGCAGCAGCACCGCGAACGCCAGCGTCCACAGCAGCGTCACGCCGACGGTGGCAGCGGCGGCCAGCGCCGACCGCGCACTGCGGAACGCCAGCATCAGCAGGCCCACGATCAGCACGAACACCGCCGGGATGGTGAATTTCAGCGTGCCCATCAGGGCCTGGGTGGTGGCTGCGCGCGCGACCTGCGTGCCGGTCACCCAGACCGGCACGTTGCCGGCGATTTCCCGCGTGATGGCGCGTATCCGCGCCGGATAGTCGCGTCGCAGGAACTCCTGCTCGCCGACGTCGTTGATGACGATGGCGAAGGCCACCGTGCTGCCATCGAGCGAAACCAGGGTGCCCTTGTAGATCGGGTTGGCGGCCAGCGCACGCGAAAAATCGGCGATGCGTTCGGGATGCAGCCGCGCCTGTTCGGTGAAGCTGCCGACGTCGAGATCGTCGCCGTTGGTCATCAGGTTGGGCGCGGTCGCCAGCGACAGTACCGAACTGACGCCCGGCATGGCCTTGTAGCGGTCGTTGAGGCGCTCGATTTTTCCGAGATTCTCCGCGGTGAAGACTTTTCCGAACTTGACCGCGACGATCACCGCGTCCGAGTCGCCAAACGTCTTGCGCACCCGCTCGAACAGTGCGCGGTCGGCATCGGCGGCCGGCAGCAGGTGCTCGACCGAGGCGTCGATGACCAGGCGCGGTTGCAGCGTCAACGGATTCACGCACAGCAGCAGGGCGCCGGCCGAGAGCACCAGCGTCGCCAGCACCACCCGGTAGGGATGCCGCGCAATCCATTGCACCCATCTTTCCATGCGTTCAGTCCGCGGTGCTGAAGGTCTGGCTGGCGAAGTAGCGCGAACTCAGCCGATCGTCGCTGCTGACGCCGGTGATGCTGAGATCGGTATGCGTTCCATCCTTGAGATCGGCCATTCTCGATTTGGTGAGGTACCAGTGGCCATGATCCTGTTTGAGATCGGCGGCGTTGCCGCTCAGCCGCTTGCGCACCGTGCTGCCTTCGTAGAAATCCACCTGCAGCGGCACGCAGGTTTTCTGATCGACCCAGCCGCGCACCAGGCTGTAGCTCGAGTCGCTGCCGGCATTGGGCACCATCTTCAGCACATGCATCGGGCGATTCTGCAGTGTGTCGTCTTTCTCCAGCGTCACCACGCCGCCGGAGAATGCATTCTCCATCTGCTTGACGTCGTTGTACGAGATATCGGTGCCGAACAGCGGACCGCCGGCACCGGCGCCGGTAATACGCCGCGTGCGATCCAGCGCCGGCAGGTAGATCCACATGTCGTCGTGCTCCTTGCCCTCGCGCAACAGGAACGCGGAGCGCGCCATGTCGGCCGGCGCCGTCATCTTGACCATGGCGCGCAGCAGGTTGTCTTCGCGGATGGCGTAGATGTGGCCCTTGAGCGTGCGGCTGCCGCCCACCCGGTCTACCGAGGTCAGCTCGAAATCCTTGATCGTCAGCGATTGCGGGATATTGGCGCGTGCGCAGTCCATCACCTTCTGCGCGGCGGCGTCCTGCGCCAGCACCGGGAAATGCAGCGCCAGCAACAACAGCGGCCATAAGCGTGTTTTCATGCTCTCCCCCAGGATTGGCGTCACCCGCTGTCGGC
>DATMTG010000088.1:0-6539 GCA_035565075.1 Stenotrophobium sp. | reverse complement strand
GGAAAGCCGTGCACGAGCAGCACGTCCGGGCCTTCGCCGAAGCAGCGCACCGCGAAGCGCGCGTCCTGCGCTTCGACGAAGCGGACCGGCGCGGCGTCGTAGGAGAAAGCGGACGGAGTCGTCACGCCGGCATTATTACAGCCGCTGCAGCACCTCGGCCGCCGCGCGCTCGCCGGAGCGCACCGCGCCGTCCATGTAGCCGTTCCAGATTTGTGCGGTCTCGGTGCCGGCCCAGTGGATGCGGCCGACCGGCGCGCGCAGCGCCTTGCCGAAATCCAGCCACGCGCCGGGCGGGAACACGCCGCCGTAGCAGCCGCGCGTCCACTCCTCGTTCATCCAGCTCTGTTCGATGTAATCGAGCGGATTGGCGGCGCCATCGCCGAAGTAGCGCACGAACGAATCGATCGTGCCCTGCCGCCGCTGCTCCAGCGTCCACTCGCTGGCGACGCGGCCGTCGGTGCCTTCCATGAAGCCCATCAGCACGCCGACACTCTTGTCGGGCGGCGTGTTGTCGAAAGTGATCTTGACCGGGCCGGTGTCGCTAGTGGCCTGGCCGTTGTAACCGGCGTCGCGCCAGAACGGCGTCGGGTAGACGCACTGCACCTTGATCACGCTGCCCATCGGCATGCGTTGCGTCATCTGGTCGCGCAGCGCCGGCATCAGCGGCTTGTAGCGGATGCGGCCGGCGAGGGTCGGCGGCACCGCGACGATCACCTGCTGGCCGCGCACGCTGAAATTCTCGCCGCGCACACTGACACCGCTATCGTCCTGGTCGATGTGCGCGACCGGCGCGTTGAGCAGTACGCGGCCGGCGAGCTGCTGCGCCATCGTCAGCGAGATCAGTTGCGAGCCGCCGACGATGCGGCTGTCCTGCGCACCACCGGCGGTATTGATGAGATTTTCCAGCGTACCGGCGGAGTGGATGTAGAACAGCACGTGCAGCAACGAGGTATCACGCGGCTCGACCGAAAACACCGAGTTGATCGCCAGCGTCACCAGCGACTGGCCGCCGGGCGTGAGCTGGTTCTGGTCGATCCAGCTCTGGAAGGTCATGCTGTCCCAGGCCTTGGCGCTGGCCGCGGTCCACGGCGCATCGAGCGGCACTTGGGTCGCCATCTGGTCGAGCAGCAGGATCGCTTTTTCCGCTTCCAGCGCGCCAACCGGATCGGCCAGCGGCAGGCGGTTGAGGCCGAGGCCGAGATCGAGGCCGGCGGGAATGACGTGACCGTAAGGCACTTTCACGCCGTTGCGGTCGTCGAGGTAGTTGCCATCGTCAAAGGTTTTGAAGGTCTCGAGGTTCAGTTCCTTCAGCAGTGCGAGCACACGGTCCTGCATCGGCCCGACCCACTGGCCGCCGATCTCGACGATGGTGCCGAGCGACGCGCCGGGCGAGGTCACAGGATAGTTGAGCGTGCGACCGCCGACGCGATCGCGCGCCTCCACCACCAGCACATCGCGACCGGCCGCGGCCAAGCGCCGCGCCGCGGTGAGGCCCGCGATACCTGCACCGACCACCACCACCTCGGTGTCGTAGTGTCCGCTGGCGCTGGACGGCGTGCCACCATAGGCCGCGCTCAGCGGCGCGCTGCGGCCGCAGGCGGCGACGCCGGCGCTGGCGCCCAGGACCAGCGCGCCCTTGATCAGATGGCGACGTTTCGGATCGAAGATTTCCTGACTCATGCTACGGACCTCAAAAACCTAACGCGTGAGATCGGCCCACACGGCCGTTTCTAGATAATCGTTTTCCAGCGGGTCATTGCTGCCCGGCGACAACGCCGTGCCGGTCGCCGTCAATTCTGCGCGACTGGCGTCCGGCGTCACCCACGGCGCCAAAGCCAGAAATCCGGGTTTGTCGCCGACGTAACTGCGGAACGCTTCCGCGTCGGTGCCGGTGACGAAATCCAGATCACCGATGTAATGCGCCGCGCCGCCCGCATGGCGGCCGGTAATCGCCGACTGGCCATCAAAACCCAGATCCAGCAGGTTGCCGGTCAGCATCGGCGTGATGTTGTAGAGAAATTTCACCGAAGGCTCAGCCACCGTGCGCCAGGTCGAATCCATCCATCCCAGCGGCTGCCAGCCTTGGGCGACGTTCGCCGCCCAGCGCCCGGGATTGGCCTCGGCCTGCACCACCACGTCGACGCCGAGACTGTCCATGCAGGTCATGTAGCTGACGCGCACGTCGGCGCAGGGTTCGAGATTGGCCGGCCGCTGGCCGAAGTCGTAGCCCCATTTGAACGCCGGCAGCGAGGTGGCAAAACCAAGATGGAAACCGGCCACCGTGTAACCGGCGGCGTTGGCTTTTGCGGCATCGCCGGTCGCCGGACCCTCATCAAGACCAATCAGGTTTTTCTCGATGTCGGTCAGCGGCACTTTCTCATTGGCGAACAGCAGATTGGTTTCGCCGCGCGGCGCCTGCGGGTGGATGTCGCTCGGTCCCCACAAGAACGTGGTGTTGGCGACGCGCGCGCTGGTCGCCACATAGACTTCATCGACGCTCGCGAGATCCGGATCCTTGAACAGCGCCATCTCGACCGGGTCCTTCGATGCGCGGTAGCGCGCCATGTTGTTACTGGCAACGACGTAAACCCCGTAGTCGCGGGCGATGTCGGAAAACGTCTGCGAGAACGCGCGGGCGAAGGTGTCGGTGGCGGCGACGAAAACTTCCTTGCGCGGATCGATGGCGGGAAACATCGCCTGATACGCCGCAACCTGCGTCGCATACGTCGTGTTGAGCACGCCGAGCGCGGTGAGGATGCCGGCCGGCACCTGGTCGCCCAGTGGTCCACGCAAGGGCGTCGCCGCCTGCGCACGCACCAGCGCGCCGCGCGAGCCGGTGGCGATGGTCATCAACCCGATGTCCTCGTTGAACACCACCAGCATCGGCAGGCCGGGCTGCATCAGCGGCACCACGTCGTCCTGCATCAGGCAACGCATCTTGGTGCGGAAGCTGGCGTAGCTGACCACGTTGCGGATTTCCTGCTTGTACTGGATGCCGACCACGCGCAGTTTGGCGTTGCTGTCGGCATGGCCGATCTCGGCGTGCCAGCGCGACGGTCGCAGCACGGCGCAGGTGGCGGCGTCAGGGCGGTCGGACACATTCACGACCGGCGGCGCATTCACCTGTGGACACGCTGTCGTTTCCGGCACACCCGCAGTGGCGATGCGCGCGGGCAGCGGGCGGTTCAGCAGTTGCAGCGTGCAGGCGGGGAAATTGGTGATGAGCCCGTCCGCTCCCAGCCCCAGCACTTTCTGCTGATCGGCATAAGTGTCCGGCGTGTAGGGCAGCACCAATTTGCCAGCGGTATGCGCGGCCAGCACCACGGGCGCCAGAAAATCCGGTGCATCGAAATTCGGTGCGCTGATGTCCTGGCCGGTGGCAATCACATCCGCCAGATTGGCCGCTGCGAGTTCGCCATCGCTGGAAGTGGTCAGGAACTGCGTGCGCAGTTTCGGGTTGAGTAGCTTCACCTGCACCAGCGTCACTGGCCAGAACGACTGGATGATGATTTCCTTTTGCAGCCCGTATTGCGCCAGTAACGGCAGCAGCACTTTTGCAATCTTGTCGCCGACCGGATCGAAGTTGGTTTCACCGGGGATGTTCTTGATCTCGATCGACAGCTGCGGCCGGTCGCAGGGCAGCGTCACATACCAGTCGAGCAGTGATTTCAGTGTCGGCACCTGCACGCCAGTCCCGCGCAGCGGATGCGACAGCTTCATGTCCGGGACGGTGACGCCCTGCCCCGGCGTGAACCAGTACGCCGCGTCGCAGGCCTCGACCTGCGCGAGCGTCTTGCTGTTGACCGCTCCGGAGCAATTGGTGGTGCGGTCCAGCGTGTCGTCGTGAATGATGACCAGCTGGTTGTCGGCGGTGAGCTGCGTGTCCATCTCCAGTTGATCGACGCCCAGACGTGCGCCGTTGCGGAACGCGAGTAGCGTGTTTTCCGGCGCGTAAGCGGCGCCACCACGATGCGCCGAGACGATGGCGCCCTGATGGGCCGACGCCACCGACTCGCAACTCACGGCCATGGCCGCCGGCGCAGGCGCGCTGCTCTGCGCGCAGCCGCCGAGTGCGGCGAGCAGCGCCCACGATGCCACCTGAAAATTCCCTCCCCGCATCCCCCGCTCCCCGATTCACCCGGCGACTCTGCGCCGGTGTGTCACTTTAAGTGGCGTGGTTTTGCCTCACAAGAACATGGGCTGAATTAACCACTCAGAATTTCATTTCGGGATAGCGCTCGCGCAGCCAGCGGTCCAGGAACACATAGCGCGCGGTGAGCGCGACATCACGCACGTACCAGGCGTTGACCGCGCTGCCGACCGCCGCGCCGAGTACCGGCACCACGCCAGCGGCCTTGCGCCGGCCGAGTTGCACCCCCACGCGCTGCGCCAGCGTCTGCAGACTGAACACCGCGGTTTCCTTGGCCAACTGGCGCTCGGCCACGCGTTCCAGCCCGTCGCGCACCGCAGCGCCCGTCGCTTGCGCGATGTCGGCGCGCAGCGCTGCGATCGCGGTCCGCTTCTCTTCGGCGCTGTTGGCCGAGGCCAGTGCAAAGATTCCGATCATCAGATGCTTGTCTGGCTCCTCGCCGAAGCACAGCCCGACACGATGGATCGTGCGCAGCACACCGGTCAGCAGCGTCGGCACGTCGGCCAGCATGCCGGCGGCACCGGCGACGCCGAACACGCCGCCGCTGATACCGCCCAGCGTCATCGCCACCCGCGTCTGCGATTTGGCCAGCCGGTCGCAGACGTCCAGCGGCTGCGCGCGCAATTCCTCCAGCGTCGCCACCCGTGCGCGCTTGAGGATCGACGACTGGTCCGACAGCCGCAGCGCCACGCCGCTGACGCCGTTGAGCGCCGCCTGCAGGGCGGACAGCGGAATGATCGTCTGCACCACGCGCCCTGCGATGCCGGTCGGCCGCGCGAGCAGGCGCGAACCCAGGTCCGGCGGCTGCTCCTGCCAGCGGCGCAGCTGCTCATATTGCCGGCGTTCGTATTCGCTCAAATCGGTCATGCCACAGCTTAATGGATTGACAGCGACCGGCAATGCTCAACAAGCTGCACCCATGTGTCTGATCGCATTTGCCTGGCGCACGCATCCGCAGCACGAACTGGTGCTGGCGGCCAACCGTGACGAGTTCCACCACCGGCCGACCGCCCCCGCCGGCTGGTGGACGGACGCGCCCGGCGTCTTCGGCGGCCGCGATCTCAGTCAGGGCGGTGGCTGGCTGGCCGTGGGCCGGCCGCGGCGCATGGCGGCGGTGACCAACGTGCGGCGCATGGTCGAACCCGATCCCGGTGCGCCTTCGCGCGGAAAACTGGTCGCGGATTTCATGTGCGGCACGCAGTCCGCAGCCGATTTCGCTGCCGCGCTGCGCACCAGTGCCGAACGCTACGCCGGCTTCAACCTGCTGCTCTACGACGGCGATGCGCTGATTTACGTCAGCAACCAGCCGACTTATACGGTCACCGCGCTGGCGCCCGGCGTGCACGGCATCAGCAATGCGGCGCTGGACACGCCGTGGCCCAAGCTGTGCCGCCTGACCACCGCGATGCACGATTGGGTGAACGCCCGCAACTTGCCGCCCGACCACTTGTTCTCGCCTCTGAGCGACCGCCGCCCCGCTGCGGACGCCGACCTGCCCGACACCGGCGTCGGCCCGGAGATGGAGCGCTTTCTATCTTCACCGTTCATCGTCAGCCCGGCCTATGGCACGCGCTGCAGCACCGTGCTGAGCTTCTCCGAAAATGGCCCGACGTATTTTGGCGAGCGGCGCTTCGATTCTGGCGGCGCATCGAGCGGCGAGACAGCCGAGAGATTTGGCCGCTGACATCCGCGCCTTCGCGAGCGCGGCGGTTCAGCGCGGCGTCCCGAGATCCAGTGTGTACGTGAACACGATGTAGCCATAGGCTTTGTGCGCGCCGTCGTTGGCGACATACAGCGCCGGGTTGAACTGGAACCGCGGCGTGACGTTGCAGGTGAAGCCGATGGTGGCGTAGTTCTCGTCGCCACTCTGGTAGTCGAGCTGGAACCGCCACACCGGGTTGAAATCGTGCGCCCAGCCCGCCAGCCATTCGGTCCGCCCCCTGACCCGGATCGGCCCGCCCATGAACTTGTCGTGTTCGGTGTAGTAGCCGCCTTCGAGAAACGGCTGCGCTTTCTGCCCGCGCGTCGACCAGTTGACGAAGCCGGTCGTCAGCAGATACGGCCCGCGCTGCACCAGCGCGATCTGCGTGCCGAAAATCTGCTCGTCGGGCGAGAGCCCCTGGAACGCCGCCACCTCCAGCCATGACGTGATGCCGAGTTCCGCCTGCAGCTGATACGGATTGGCGATCTGCCGGCTCTGTGCCTGGACGCTCAGCGACAGCTGTCCGGCCGGCTGCAAATCCGGCGTGACGATCTGGCTCAGGCCCTTGGTGGTTGCCATCGCAGACATCGAAACCAGCAGTGTCGCGGCAGCGAAAGCGCCGCGCGCGGCAAGCGCCAGCCGCCGCGGTTTTTGCCCGGTCGTGATCCTCATCCTGAACGCTTGTTG
>DATMTG010000087.1:0-12241 GCA_035565075.1 Stenotrophobium sp. | reverse complement strand
AATTTATCGAAATCTTACCCATGCCGCCGCAGTCATGCACTGTGCGCAGGCGCGATCGCGACGAAGGGAGCAACGATGCCCGCACAAACCGCGGAAGAACAGGCAATGGCGCAGCTGCTGGTGCAGGCGCTGGGACTGGATGGCGTCGAGCCTGCGGGTATCGCGCCGGATGCGCCGCTGTTCGGTCAGGGCGACGGCAGCCTCGGCCTGGATTCGATCGATGCGCTGGAAATCTCGCTGGCGATCAGCCAGAAGTACGGCGTCGAGATGAAATCCGACGACGAGGCCACGCGCAAGTCCTTCGCCTCACTGCGCGCGCTCAGCGCCTACGTGCAGCAGAAACACGCAGGCAAGTAGCGCGTCCGGGCGGGCGCTCATGCCGGTACTGATCCTCGCCTACCCGATCCTGGTCCACCTGGCGGTGCTGCTGCACCAGCCGCTGCTGCAGTGGCTGGCGCTGTGCTGCCTGGTGGCGGTGCCGCTGTATGCCGGGCTGCGGCATGCTCGCTGGCGCAGCTGGCTGGCATACCTGCTGCTCGTCGCCCTGCTCTACATGCTGGCGCGCAGCGGCGGCGGTCGTTACGCACTGTTCCTGCCGCCGGTGCTGCTGCCGGCGGTGGCGGCGTGGTTTTTCGGCCGCAGCCTGCGCAGCGGACAGGTGCCGCTGATCACCCGCATCGCGCGCGCCACGCGTGACGGCGCGCTGCCGCCGGAGCTGGCGGATTACACCCGGCGCGTCACCCTGCTGTGGGCGCTGGCGCTGGGCGGTATCGGCCTGTTGTCGCTGCTGCTGGCGGTCTTCGCGCCGATGCCGCTGTGGTCGCTGTTCACCAATTTCATCAACTACCTGCTGCTGGCGGCGCTGTTTCCGCTGGAATACCTGTATCGCCGCATCCGCTACCGGCACCTGCAGCACACCGGTTTCATCGGCTACCTGCGCGATGTCAGCCGCATCAATTACCGCAGACTCTGATGACGACGCGCCAGACTCTGCCGCTGATCGCCGGCTACCATCCGCAGGCGGTGCTCGCCTGGAGCCGGCAGGGCCCGGTGACGCAGGGGCGGTTCGCGGCTGACGCCCTCGCGCTGGCGCAGGCGCTGCCGGCGGGCCGTTACGCCATCAATCTCTGCGAAGACCGCTACCGCTTCATGCTGGCGCTGGCCGCGGTGTGCCTGCGCGGACAGACCAACCTGCTGCCGGCCAGCGGCGCGGCGGCCGCCAGTGCGGCGCTGATGCAGCGCTATCCGCAGAGCTATGTGCTCGACGATGGCGCTGTGCAGCCGGCGGGTGGGCCCGCGCCCACGCGGGTACCGGAAATTGCGGCGGACCATGTTGCCGCCATCGTCTTCACCTCCGGCAGCACCGGCGCGCCGCAGCCGCATGCCAAGCGTTGGCTCGAACTGGCCGACACGGCGCGCCTGGCGCGCGGGGTTTTTCTGCCGGGCGGCGATGCGGTCAACATCGTCGCCACCGTGCCGCCGCAGCACATGTACGGACTCGAGACGACGGTGTTTTTTGCATTGAGCGCAGGCTGCGCCACGGCCAGCGGCAAACCGTTTTTCCCGGCGGATGTGCGCGACGCATTGGCGGCCGTGCCGGAACCACGCTTGCTGATCACCACGCCGATCCACCTGCGTGCGCTGCTGGCATCGGGCGCGCCGCTGCCCGCGATACGGCTGATCATTTCCGCGACGGCGCCGCTGACGGCGGAGCTGGCTGCGCAGGCCGAAGCCGCCTGGCAGGTGCCGGTGCGCGAGATTTATGGCTGCACCGAGGCCGGCAGCGTGGCCTCGCGCCGCACCTGCGAAGGCGCGCAATGGCAGCTGCACCCGGACATGCGCATCGTCGCGCGCGAGGGCGTCGTCAGCGTGCAGGGCGCGCACCTGGGCGAGGCCATCATCCTCAACGACCGCATCGAGATCGACGACGAGCGGCATTTCCGCCTGTTGGGGCGCAATGCCGACCTGCTCAAGGTCGCCGGCAAACGCGCCTCGCTGGCCGATCTCACGCAGCGGTTGCTGGCGATTCCCGGCGTCGTCGACGCCGCGGTGTTTTTGCCCGATGGCGGCGAGCGTCCGGCGGCGCTGGTGGTGGCGCCGGACCTGCGGGTGCCGCAGGTTCTTGCCGCGCTCGCGGCGCAGATCGACCCGGTGTTCCTGCCGCGGCCGCTGTGCCGGGTGGCGCAGCTGCCACGCGATGCCTTGGGCAAGGTATCGCGCGAGCAATTGCAGGCGCTGATCGGAAAAGCGCATGAGTGAATTCCGCACGCAGGCGACCATCGCCGCCGATCATCCCTGTCTGGCCGGACATTTTCCCGGCAATCCCATCGTCCCCGGCGTCGTGCTGCTGGAACAGGTGGCGGTCGCGCTGTGCGAGTGGCGTGGCGCAGCGGTCGGCATCGGCGGTTTTCCCACTGTGAAATTCCTCAGCCCGCTGCGGCCGGACGAACGCATGGAGATCATCCTCAGTGATGGCGATGGCACCGAGCTGCGCTTTCGCTGCGAGGCGGCGGGCCGCCTGCTGGCGCAGGGCAGCATCCAGACATGAGTCAGGACTGGCAGCGGCAACCGGAGCGCAGCAATCCACTGATGCTGCGCCTGCTGCTGTGGATCGCGCGCGCGCTGGGGCGGCGGGTGGCGCGAGGATTGCTGGTTCCCATCGTCGGTTATTTCCTGCTCACCGGCGGCGCGGCCAGGCAGGCTTCGCGGAATTATCTGCGCCGCATCCTCGGCCGTGAGCCGGGCTGGCGCGACATCGCAAGGCATTTCCACGCGTTCGCCAGCGTCTCGCTCGACCGGTTTTTCCTGCTCGCGGGCGACACCCGGGATTTCGACATCCGCATCGATCGCCCGCAGACGGTTTACGACCTGTCGCAGTCGCGGCGCGGCTGCCTGCTGTTGCTGGCGCATCTCGGCAGCTTTGAGGTGTTTCGAGTACATGGCATCGATGACCGCGGATTGCCGCTGCGCATTCTCATGGACACCGCGCATAACCGCATGTTCATGAGCGTGCTGCGCAGGCTCAATCCCCGGCTGATGGAGGCGGTGATCGACGCCGGGCAAGGCGGGCCAACGCTGGTGCTGGCTCTCAAGCAGGCGCTGGATGAAGGCAGCATGATCGGCATGATGAGCGACCGGCACCGCGGGGGCGAACGCGTGGTCGAGGTCGATTTCCTCGGTGCGCGGGCGCGGTTGCCGGCATCGCCGTGGATACTGGCGGGCACGCTGGGCGTGCCGGTGATCCTGGCGTTCGGTCTGTACCGCGGCGGCAACCGCTACGACGTGCACTTCGAGCTGGTGCCCGGGCCGCTGGCGCTGCCGCGCGCCAACCGCGAACAGGCGCTGCGTGAGCATGCACAGCGCTATGCCGACCGCATGCAGCATCACCTGCGCGGCGCCCCTTACAATTGGTTCAATTTCTACGACTACTGGCAGACGTGATGCAGCCGCTGGCAATCACCCACTACACCGTCACCTCGGCCCTAGGCGCGGGCCGCGAGGCGCAGCTGAACGCCTTGCAGTCGGATGCGACCGGACTGCGGCATCGCAACTTCGAGAGCTGCACCATCGCCTGCTGGATCGGCGAGGTGCGCGGGCTCGACGCGGCGCTGCCGGACGAGTGGCAGGACTGGGAGTGCCGCAACAACCGCCTGGCCTGGCTGGCGCTGCAGCAGGACGGATTCCTGGACGCTGCGCGGGCGCTGCGCATGCGGCATGGTGCCGGGCGCGTGGGCGTGTTTATCGGCACCAGCACCGCCGGCGTGCACGCCACCGAACTGGCCTATCGTGAACGACAGGCATCGCAGGGGCCGCTGCCGGAGTGGTTCAACTACCGCGGCTCGCAGAACTGCTTTTCCGCCGCCGATTTTGTCCGCGAGGCGTTGCAATTGCAGGGACCGGCAATGGCGATTGCGACCGCCTGTTCCTCCAGCGCCAAGGTTTTCGCCTCCGCGCATCGCGCCATGCAGGCGGGGCTCTGCGACGCCGCGATCGTCGGCGGCGTCGACAGCCTGTGCCTGACCACGCTCTACGGTTTCAACGCACTGCAACTGGTGTCGCCGGAAATCTGCCGTCCGGCCGATGTCGCACGCCGCGGCATCTCCATCGGCGAGGCCGCAGGTTTCGCCATCCTCGAGCAGGATCGCCGCAGCGGACTGGGTCTGCTGGGTTATGGCGAGAGCAGCGATGCGTACCACATGTCCACACCGCATCCGCAGGGCGAGGGCGCCGCCACGGCCATGCGCGCGGCGCTGGCGCGTGCCGGGATACAGGCCAGCGAGGTGGATTACATCAACCTGCACGGTACCGCGACGCCGGCCAACGATGCCGCCGAGGATCAGGGCGTGGTCGCGGTCTTCGGCGAACGGGTGCCGTGCAGTTCCACCAAGGGCTGGACCGGACATGCCCTGGGCGCGGCCGCCATTGCCGAGGCGGTCATCGCGCTGCAGTGCATCGAGCACGGGCTCCTTCCGGGCAGCCTCAATACCCAGGAAAAGGATCCGGCGCTGCGCGGCAACATCGTGCTGAAGACGCAGCCGGCAAAAATCGATCGCGTGCTGTCCAACTCCTTCGGGTTCGGCGGCAATAACTGCAGCCTGCTGCTGGGCCGGCTGTCATGAAGCCGGTCTTTGTCGAATCGGTCGGGCTGGCGGCGCCGGGCCTGGAAGGCTGGGTCGCGGCGCAGCCGGTCCTGCGCGGCGAGCGGTCCTGCGTGCTGCAGGAGTTGCCGGCGTATCAGCCCGGCCTGCTGCCGCCGAACGAGCGGCGCCGCGCGACGGCGGCGGTGCGCCTGGCGTTTCGCGTCGCCGAGGACGCGGTAAGCCGCTCCGAATTCGCGCCCGCGGAACTGGCCGGCGTCTTCACCAGCTCGGAAGCCGACACCGGCATCCTGCATCGCCTGTGCACGGCGCTGGCCGACGAGGCGCGAGCGGTGTCGCCGACCGACTTCCATAATTCCGTGCACAACGCCGCCGCCGGCTACTGGAGCATCGCGGCATCGGCAAAGCTGCCCTCGGTGAGCCTGTCGGCTTACGACGCCAGCTTTGCCGCGGGGTTGATCGAGGCGGCGACGCTGGCGCACGGCGACGACTGCAAGGTGCTGCTCGTCGCTTACGACATCCGTCCGCCGGAGCCACTGTATGCGACGCGGCCGCTGGCACAGCCGTTCGGCACGGCGCTGGTTCTCACGCCGCAGCGCAGTGCCCGGGCGCTGGCGAGCCTGGAGTTCGCGCCGGTGCAGGCGGACCTCAGCGTGATGCAGGACGCGACGCTGGAAAGCCTGCGGTGCGGCAATCCCGCCGGTCGCGCGCTGCCGCTGCTGGTGCGGCTGGCGCTGGGCGAGGCAGGCGACGCGGTACTGCCCGGGACCGGTGCGCAGCGCTGGTGCGTGCGGGTGCAGCCCTGTGATTGAACAGGACCGGATCCGCAGGCTGATTCCGCATGCAGGCCGCATGTGCCTGTGGCAGCAGGTCGAATCCTGGGACGATGCGCGCATCCGTTGCATCAGCCGGACGCACCTGGACCCGGCACACCCGCTGCGGCGCAACGGCGTGCTGTCCGCCATCCATCTGGCGGAGTACGGTGCACAGTGCATGGCGCTCCACGGCGGCCTGATCGCACACCGCGACCACGGCGGCCGCGCCGCGCCGGGCGTGCTGACTTCGCTGCGGGATTTCCGCATGCAGGTGCAGCGGATCGACGATCTGCCCGACGCGCTGCATGGCGAGGCGCGCTGCCTGGTTTCCGGCGCGACCGGCGCGATTTATGAATTCGCGCTGCGCTGCGCCGGCCAGGAACTGGCCAGCGGCCGGGTGTCGGCGATGCCGCTGGCGCAGTGATGCGGCAAGCGCCGCATGACTGACGTTTTCTAGAAGTAACCCTTGCGCTTGAACAGGTAGAGCATCAGGCCGCCGAGCGCGACGATGCTGCCAAGCGCGAAGGCGTAGCCGTAATGCAGATGCAGTTCCGGCATGAATTCGAAGTTCATGCCCCAGATGCCGGTGAGCAGGGTCAGCGGCATGAACACCACGGCGGCCACCGTGAACACCTTCATGATCTCGTTGGTGCGGTGGGTCAGTGCGGCGAAATGGAGTTGCACTGCGGCCTCGATGTCGCGCTCCTGCCCGCTGGCGTGGGCTTCGACGCGGTTGATGTGTTCGATCAGGTCGCGCACGCGGATCTCCTCGGTACCGCTCCAGTCGGTACGGGTGTTGCGGCGCCAGGCGTCGAGCGCCTCGAGCTGGTCGTCGCAGAGCGCTTCGAGCTGGCGGGCGACACGGCGCTCGTCGAGCAGGGTGCGCCAGTCATCGACCGAGCCGTGCGGGTCGAGCAGTTCGTCCTGCAGCGCGGTGAAGCGGCGGATCATCGGCTCGCGGACCCGCAGGAAGCGGTCGACCATGGCGTCGAGCACCAGATGCGCCAGCTTGAGGACGCTGCCCGGCGGCTTGAGCCGGCCATCGAGCAATTTCTGTTGCACCTGATTGAAACTGATGCTGTCCGGTTCGCGCACGGTGATCAGGATGCGGTCAAACAGGAAGAATGCGCCGGTGCGCGTTTCCAGCGGGAACGTATCGTCGCGCGGTCCCAGTCCCTGGAACACCAGCATGTCGTAGTCGGCGGTGCCATCAAAAAACGAGGGATGCTCCGGGTTCAGGCTGTCGTCGACGTGCTGCGGTTCGATCGCGCAACCGGCCAGCGGCTCCATCGAGCAGGCCCACTCCTGCGCCTCGTCGCGGCCGTAGTCGACCCAGATCAATCCGCTTTCCGGCAGCGTGCCGTCGTTCTCGATCAGTCGCGGCGGGGAGAGATTGGCGAAGTGGAAGATTTGCACGGCGGGCACTCGGGGCAGACGGCCCGCCTATCTTAGCGCCCGATGAAAGCCGAGTCGCGGTGAAACCGGTCATCAGTCACGGTACCTGCGCGTGTCCGCCGATATCCGGCCGGCTCTGCCCGAACAGTACTTTCAGGTAATCCACCTGCGCCTTGCGGCCGTTGCGGATCAGACGATCGCGTCCACCCGGCAGAAGACGGTGCAGGCCCTGCCAGCCGAGATTCAGCGGCGCACTGAGCAGCGGGTACCACGGCAGGACGAAGCGCGGTAGTCCCAGCGCGCGCATGCCGGCGCGGCCGAGAAACATGCGGCAGATGCTGAGATGGCGCGCGCGCTCGTAGTGGCCCTGCAGCCAGGCGAAATGCGCGTAGTGCCGCGACAGCGGTTCGTCCATCAGCGCACGGCCGAGCTGCACGCTGCTGTCGTCCGGCGGCGCCTGGCTGAGCAGGTTCCGGTAGAGCGCAACGCGGCCATCCATTTCATTCAGGCACAGCCAGCGCTCGTCCACGCCCATCAGCCAGCCGATGTAGCGCCACAGGTGCATCACCGCTTCCGCTTCCTGGCGTTTCAGCGGGATGCCCATCAGCCGCTGGCCGAACAGGAACACCACCGAGAAGCCGAGATAGGTGGCGTGCATGTCGGCCTGGTTGATCGGCAGTCCCAGCTCCGCCGCATCCCATTGCGGCATCGCCGCGACGCGCTTGCGCAGCAGGGCGTGGATCAGGCGCACGCGCAGGGTGGTCTTGAATCCGTTGGCCTCGCGCGCCATGCCGCCGTCTGCGGTGCAATCCAGCCACCACTTCGTGGTCTCGGCCAGGCGGCGCTGTGCGCCGCGCTGCAGGGAGCCGGTGAGGACCAGCGTGCGGTTGATCGCCGAAGCCTGGTAGCCGGCCATCAGCGCGAGGTCGCGCAGCACGCGCAGGCCGGTCAGTCCGGAGATATGACAGATCCGCGCGCCTTCGTGCAGCAGGCGTTCGTCCACCCAGTCCGGACGGGCATCCACCGCGGCAAAAAAATCGCGCAGTGGCCCGGGTGCATCCGGCACGCTGGCGATGCCGCGCTCCAGCGCGCGCTCGAACAGCGGCATTGCCGCGTTCATGCCGGCCTGGTGCATCCAGTCGACGAGGCGGTCGGCCGGCGGATCGCCTTCGAGCAGCGCCTCGCCCAGCGCCTGCCACTGTCCTGCGGAGGGTTCCGGGTTGCGGCCGCGGATCAGCCAGGACACCGGCCCGGCCATGCGTCGGCCTTCGCGCGGGTCGGCGCCGTGGCGGCGGGGGATCGCAGCGGGCGTCGACGGTGCAGCGCGCTGCCGTTCGTGAATGCGGGCTGTGGCTGATTTGACCATACCCCAGCCTAATGCGAGTATTTGCTCGCGTTCAACTCGCATTCGGGACATGCGCAAGAAACCCCTGCAAAGCCGCTCGCGACAGATGGTCGACACCCTGGTCGAGGCCACCGCGCAGACCATCGCGGAGCTGGGCCTGTCGGCGGCCACCACCAACCATATCGCCGAGCGTGCGGGTGTCAGCGTCGGCTCGCTGTACCAGTATTTCGACGGCAAGGAGTCGCTGGTCCACGCGTTGCTGGATCGCATCAGCGCCGAGCTGGCGCAACTGGTGGATCGGCGGCTCGATGCGACGATGGATCAGGATGTGCGCATCGTGACCATCGATCTGCTGACCGCGGTGTTCGATTTCATGGAGCAGGACCAGAGCTGCTACCTGGAGCTGGTGCGCAACTGGCAGCAGTTGCGCTCGCAGCGCACGATCTTGGCGCTGGAACGGCATATGCTCGAAGCCTGCCGGCAGTACCTGTTGCGGCACCACGACGAGTTCCATGTGCGGAATCTGCCGGCGGCGCTGTTCGTGGTGATCAGCAGCACGCTCTACACCATCGTGCATTACCTGAGCCAGCCGCGTCCTTACCTGCAACGCAAGGAAGTCATCGACAGCCTCGCCGACATGATATCCAGCTACCTGCGCGCGGGCGCAAAGCCGCAGGCACGGCAGGCGGGCGTGCGCCGGCGAAAACCCGGGCCGCTGAAAAACTAGGCGCCTTCGGGGATGCCGTCGAAGAAGTCGACGAGGCCGGTCTCCAGCGAATACACCGCGCCGACGATCAGCAGGCCGCCGTGCTCGATCTGGTGCTCGATGATCGACGAGCCGTGGCGCAGATGGCCGACAGATGCACGGACGTTGGCGCGGATCGATTGCCGGTACAGTTCGACCGGGTCCTTGCGGAGATCGGTGTCGAGCAGACTGGCGACCGAGGGCTGGATGCGCCCGACGATGGCGCGCAGATTGGGCGACTGATTTGCAGTCGGGCGTTGCAGTTCATCGATCGTGGCCTGCACCGCACCACAGTAGGAATGACCCAGAACCACCACCAGCCGTGAGCCAGAGCGCTCGGCCGCGTATTCGACGCTGCCCACCTGCGACGGCGACACGATGTTGCCCGCGACGCGAATGACGAAAAGATCGCCGGGCCCCTGGTCGAAAATGATCTCCACCGGCGCACGCGAGTCCGAGCAGCCGAGGATGGTGGCGATCGGTTCCTGTCCCGCGACGAGCTCATTGCGCCGTGCCTCGCTCATGAACGTGTCGCGCCGCCAGGCGCCGGAAGCAAACCGCTGGTTGCCTTCACGCAGACGTGCCAGCGCTTCGAGTGCAGAAATCATCTATTCCATCCTTTGCGGTATCGCGATAAAAATCCAGGTGAACTGCGGCGTGCGCTCATGCGCTCAATAACGCCGCTGCGGTTTTCGGGTCAGGGCAAGGAGTGCAAGGATAAGGCCACGCAGCGGAATTTCCACCAGAACGGACATGAGGAATCCCAGCAACAGTCCCACGACGATCGCCGAAGCGTCGAGTTTGATGCCGTAGCTGTAGTTTTTCCAGACCTCGTCGCGGATATCGGCGACCGGATGCACGAAAACCTGTTCGTAGGCGCTCAGGCGCCCCTGCGCGAAATCCAGCATGGCCGCCTTGAGGGTCGTGTTTCGCTGATAGATCGCGTCGATGTTGCCGCCGCCGGCATTGAACACCGGGTCGCCATTGCTCTTGTAGTGCGCGATCAGGCGATGGAGGTCGCCGCCGAAATATTTATCCGCATCCTGCTGGAACGCCTGCAGGCTGATGCCGGACTCGCGCAGATGCGACTCCAGGCTCTGGCCGTATTGAGCGACGAAGCCCGGGACCTGCACGCCGACCAGCGCGCCGCCCAGAAACAGGATGAGCCGCAGATAGGACAGGATGGTCGTCATGGTGCTCTCCAGCGGGGCTAGCCCGGAATCGCTAGCCCGGCCTTGCCGCCTTGTACGCGGCCAGCATCGGGCCAAGCCGCTTGCCCATCTCCTCGCCCAGCGCCTGCAGGCCGCTGAACGGCCGCACCATCACCTCGAACTCGACGATCTTTCCGTGACCGTCGAAGCGGATGATATCGACGCCCTTGAGCTGCTTGTCGCCGACGCGGGCGCTGAATTCTAGCGTGACGCTGAGTCCGTCGTCAGAGATAAATTCGCGGTGATATTGGAAGTCGGCAAAGACCTTCGACACCGTCGTCAGGATCAGCGCCACCGCCTGTGCGCTCTGATACGGCTTGAACGCCATCGGCGAGCGGAACACCGCGTCCGGATGCAGCAGCGCCGGCAAGGCACTGAGGTCGCCCGCAGCGATCATCCGGTGCCATTCGGCGAGCGCGTGTTCGATGGTGGACGATGATGTGTGCAAGTTCGTTCTCTCCGGTTGCGGATCAATCCACCTTCGCCAGTGCCTGCTCCAGGTCTGCGATCAGGTCGTCGATATGCTCGATGCCGACCGACAGCCGCACCATGTCGTCCGTCACGCCCGCACGACGCAACTCTTCGTCGTTGAGCTGCCGGTGCGTGGTGGCGGCCGGGATCGATGCGCAGCTCTTGGCGTCGCCGATGTTGACCAGTCGGATAAAAAGTTTCAGCGCGTCATAAAAACGTACGCCGGCCTCGCTGCCGCCGGCGATGCCGAAACTGAGAATGCCAGAGGCAAGTCCGCCCATGTAGCGCTGCGCCAGCGCGTGGTCGCGGTGGCTGGGCAGGCCGGCGTAACTGACCCAGGTTACCTTCTTGTGGGCCTGCAGATACTCGGCAACGCGCTGGGTGTTTTCACACACGCGAGGCATGCGCAATGCCAGGGTTTCCAGTCCCTGCAGGAACAGGAACGCATTGAACGGACTCATCGCCCCGCCCATGTTGCGCAGTGGCACGACGCGAGCGCGGGTGATGAATGCCGCCTCGCCGACGTCCTTGGCGTAGTTGACGCCGTGGTAGGAGATATCGGGCTGCGTCAGCAGCGGGAAGCGCTGCGCATGTTTCATCCACGGGAAGCGTCCCGAGTCGACGATGACGCCGCCGATCGTGGTGCCATGCCCGCCGATGTATTTGGTGGTCGCGTGGACCACGATATCGGCGCCGTGCTCGAACGGTCGCAGCAGCGTCGGCGACGGCACCGTGTTGTCGACGATCAGCGGGATGCCATGCGCGTGCGCGACCTGCGCCAGCCCGGCGAGATCGGCCACGTTGCCGGACGGATTGCCGATCGACTCGCAGTACAGCGCCTTGGTGTTCGCATCGATCAGGCGGGCGATTGCATCGAAATCATCCTTGTTCGCAAAACGGACTTCCATGCCCTGGCGCGGCAGCGTATGCGCGAACAGGTTGTAGGTACCGCCGTAAAGCTCGCTGATCGAGACGATGTTGTCGCCCGCCTGTGCGAGCGTCTGGACGGTCGCGGTAATGGCAGCCATGCCCGAGGCCATCGCCAGTGCGCCGATGCCGCCCTCCAGCGCTGCGAGGCGCTGCTCCAGCACGGCGCAGGTGGGATTCATGATGCGGCTGTAGATGTTGCCGGCAACCTTCAGGTCGAACAGGTCCGCGGCGTGCTGCGCGCTGTCGAACGAGAACGACGTGGTCTGGTGGATCGGGACGGCGACGGCATGCTGCTCGTCGGGCGTGTAGCCGGTGTGCAGTGCGATCGTTTCAGGTTTCATCAAGGCCTCGATGGGTCTGTCGGGTTTTGGGTACCGGTCAGGCGGCGCATGTCCCGCGGGAGTCTGCGCGCCTGCCCGCGGGGCAGGAGACGCGGCCGATCGCTATCCGCATCCTTCGATTAAACCCTGCATGACGAAGCAGGGCAAGCCTGCCCGCGCCTGAGAGGACGATCAGGCGCCTTTTGCCAGGAACGCATGGGCCTCGGCGGCCAGCGCCTTCCAGCTCAACGTGCTCTTGCTGGAAACGACGAGCCATTCTTTCATCTGGCGATTGGCCATGGTGAGCGGATGCCCGTCACCCGACGCGACCAGGCTGGAGACCCGCTCACGCGGCAATTTGACCGAGAACTGTCCCTTTGATGTGAGCATCGCGAAGATCTTGCCGCGGAC
>DATMTG010000086.1:0-1511 GCA_035565075.1 Stenotrophobium sp. | reverse complement strand
TATGAGGCCACTATAATCGGCTTAATAACTAACGCCCCTCCGCACTGCAGGTTGAGTACTGACAAGCAGCCCTAATGATAATCGCGGAATCGTGCAGCACCGCAATTTATTGAATGATGGATAAACAGATCATGAGTACCTGGCTGGATTTTCTGGTTGAACAAGGCGCGCGCTTCGAGCCGCCGGCCTCGCGTCTGCAGGCCTTCGGCGACGCCGCGCAGGAGCCGGCGCGCACCAATTTCGTCGCGCCGCTGACGCACCTGGGCCTGATCGCCGTCAGCGGCGAAGACGCCGCGCATTTCCTGCATAACCAGTTGACCAACGACGTCGAGCACCTCGGCAGCGACGAGGCGCGCCTGGCCGGCTATTGCACGCCGAAAGGCCGCCTGCTGGCCGACCTGCTGATGTGGAAGGACAGCAGCGGCATCATGCTGCAGCTGCCGCGCGACATCCAGCCCGGCGTGCAAAAGCGCCTGCAGATGTTCATTTTGCGCGCGAAGGCGAAACTGAACGATGTCAGCGAGCAGCGCGCGGTGCTGGGATTGGCGGGACCCGCCGTGGCCAGCGTGCTGATGCCATGGTTTCCGACGCTGCCGGTCGCGATCTACGGCAAGGTCGAGTCCGCAGCCGGCACGCTGATCCGGCATCCGAATGCCTTCGAGACGCCGCGTTACCAGTGGATTACCAGCAATGAAACCGCCATCGCCGCGTGGCCGGCGCTGACCGAGGTGCTGCAGGCAAGCGGCGCCGACGCCTGGGAACTGGCGGAAATCGACAGCGGCGTGCCGCATATCACCGCGACGACACAGGAGCAGTTCGTGCCACAGATGATCAATTTCGAGCTGATCGGCGGCGTCAATTTCAAGAAGGGTTGCTACCCCGGCCAGGAAATCGTCGCGCGCAGCCAGTACCTCGGCAAGCTGAAGCGCCGCATGCTGCGCGCCAGCGTGCCGTCCGCCGCGGTCGCGCCGGGCGCGGAAATCTTTTCCAGCGAAGACCCGGCGCAACCTTGCGGCATGGTCGTCAACGCGGTGCGCACCAAGGACGATGAAGCCGATTGCCTGGTCGAGATCAAGCTCGCCGCGGCCGACACCGAGATCCGGCTCGGCTCGGCCACTGGCCCGGTGCTCGCCTTCAAAACCCTGCCGTATCCGCTGACCGACCCGGTCTAGGCTGGCGCAAGCATCATGGACCTGTATGTCTACTACCACGTTCGTTCGAGCGAATGCGACGGGTTTCGGGCAAAAGCGCTGGCAATGCAGCATAATCTCGCCCGCGCTTGCGGCGTTGCCACCGCGCTCAAGCGCCGGCCCGAGGAAAAGGACGGGCTGCAGACCTGGATGGAAGTCTATCTGGCGGTGGATGAAGAGTTTGAATCGCGTTTGAATCAGGCAGTGGCGGCGCACGGATTGTCCGAGTGGGTACAGGGCCCGCGCCACACCGAGCAATTTTTGGATGTTTCCCTATGTGCTTGATCGTCTTTGCATGGCAGGTCATACCCGGAATGCCGC
>DATMTG010000085.1:0-3564 GCA_035565075.1 Stenotrophobium sp. | reverse complement strand
GGCGGTGGCTGCGTCCTATCCCGCGCGGCCAGTCACCATCGTGTCCGCTTTCCCGCCGGGGGGTATTGTGGACGTCATCGCGAGGCAACTCGCACAGCAATTCTCCGAACGTCTCGGCCAGAACTTCATCGTGGAAAACAGGACCGGTGCAGCGGGCAGCATCGGCTACGCGTACGTTGCGCGGGCCAAAGCCGATGGCTATACCCTGGTGCTTGCGGGCGGTCCAACGACAATGGCTCCACCAAGCGAATCAAATCCGCAGGGCTGGGATCCATTGAACAGCTTCAGCGCCATCGGCATGATCGGCACCATTCCTCAAGCGATCATTGTATTACGTCAGGCGCCCCAGCCTGGGCGCTCTGGCGACGTGGGTCGGCTCGACCGCAACGCTTGTACTCGTCAATCGGGACTTTTGGGCTTGCGCCGCATTTGTCATCATCATCGTGGCATCTCGGCTCGGACCCATGGCGATTCCCCGTATGCGCCGAACCTTCTATGTTTACTACCCCGCGCATTTGACAGTGATCTACGCGCTTTGCTTTCTGCTCAGGCGCTGATGCGGAACCGCGCATTGTCCGGGCGTTCCTCGCCGCATTTCAACTTAAAGGCTTCCTCGGAAGACGCCAATTGGTCGGTACATCGCCCTTGTGACCGTTTCCGCGGCCAGGTTGGCTGGCGGCTGTGCCACCATGGGAGCATTGAGCAGTGCAGACCAATCGACGCAATAGTCCGACTGTTACCACTCTTGTTTGGCTAGGCACGAGCCGCTAGCCCGGCGCCTCGCCTGCGGCCATGGCGCTGGAGTATGGCATCGACGCGAATTTGTGCGGCAACGCTGTTGACGATCCCTTGCGAACTTCTGGCCAGTGCATACAGAGCCGGCGACGGTCATTGATGCTGCCGATCCGTCGCACCAGAAGACTTGTCACGCCTATTCCTTCGTGCTTGGCTGTCCTGGCTTTCGTGCAGAACAATGATTTTGTCTGCGACTTTGTCCGCGCTCGGGTTTTCCCTGATACAGGTGTACATGAAGACTGGTAGTATTGCCATACCAGTAGGCCAGATCACCCATAACGCTCATCCAACCCCCAATCACGCCGATGGAACTCATCGCCCGCATTCCCGGAGACTCAGGCCAGATCGGCAAACGCACGGTCAAGGATCAGATCAGCGACAAGCTGATCTACATGATTCATTCGGGACTGCTGCGCGTTGGGGATGAACTCCCCTCCGAGCGTGAACTCGCGGCCACGCTAGGGGTATCGCGCGAGACGGTGCGCGCTGCGATCGGGGTGTTGCAGGCCCGCAAGATGATTGAGGTCAGTCAGGGGGCGCGCAGTCGTGTGCTCGGCACCGGCCCCTATTCGTTGCAGGAATCGGTCAGCGCCCTAGGCAACCTGAGAAATCGCTCGTTCGAGGAAGTGGCCGAGGCCCGCGCGGCGGTCGAATTGCAGGTGATCTGGCTGGCGGCGCAGCGTATCGGGGAGAGCGAACTGGCGCGACTCTCGGCCCTGGTGCACGACCAGGAGGCCATGCTAGCAGACCCGGTGCGCTTTCAAATTTCCGATCGTGAATTTCACGCCACCCTGTACGGGGCGTGCGGCAACGCATTGCTCGTGGACGTGGTGTCCGACTTCTACGATTACGCCCTGGAGTTCCGGCGTCGGGCCTTGCAGCGCCCGGGCGCCATTGCTCACAGTGTGGCCGAGCACCGCGGCATCGTCGAGGCCCTGAAGACCCGGCAACCCGAGGCGGCGGTCGCAGCTGTGCGCCAGCACCTGGAGCAGGTGCGCAAAACGACGCTTGACGAGATGACCCCCTAATGGACACCATCATCACCTGCGATCCACGCGGTGCCGCGCTGGCATGCACCGGGGAGACGCTCGAGCGTCTGGCGAGCGGTGCGACCTGGAGCGAAGGCCCCGTGTGGATGCATGAAGACGGCAGCGTGCTGTGGAGCGACATCCCCGCCAACCGCATGCTGCGCTGGCACGCCCGCGATGGCATGAGCATCTGGCGCGAACAGGTCGATTTTGTCAACGGCCACGCCCGCGAGGCGGATGGCTCACTGCTGCACTGCTCACACGGCCAGCGCGCGATCGTGCGCACGCGCTTTGCCTCAGGTCTCGCGCAACCACGCGACGAAATCGTGGTCAGTCACTATCAGGGACGCCGCTTCAACTCACCCAATGACGTCATCGTCAAGCGTGACGGTACGATCTGGTTCACCGACCCGCCCTATGGCATCCTCTCCGACCACGAGGGCCATCAGGCCGAGTCCGAACTGGGCGATAACTACGTTTTCCGCTTCGATCCGGCCAGTGGCGCGCTGGACGTTGTGAGCACGCTGATCGAGGAGCCCAACGGCTTGGCCTTTTCGCCTGACGAATCGGTGCTTTACGTGTCGGATACGTCAGCTGCGTTGCGGCAGGACGGCGGCGGCCATCATCACATCATGGCATTCGACGTGGTGGCGGGCCGCACGCTCATGAACCCGCGAATTTTCGCAGTCGTCACGCCGGGCTTGTCAGACGGGTTTCGCATCGATACGCGCGGCTGGATTTTTACCAGCAGCGCCGACAGTGTGCAGGTCTTTCATCCGGACGGCACGCGCCTTGCGGTCATCCCCGTCCCGGAGAAAGTGGGCAACCTCACTTTCGGCGGGCCAGAGCGCGACGAGTTGTTCATCTGTGCCACCACTTCGCTGTACCGCATCCGCCTGAACGCGCGCGGCCTGCAAACCCCTTGAGGATCACAACACCATGAGCCGAGACACCTTGCTGCTGGTTGAAAAGTGCTCGCACTGTTTCAGCTGGTATGACGTCGAAACCGGTGAGCGCATGCATTCTTTGCGATTGCCTGAGTTTCCGCACGAGTTCGTCACGGACCGTGCCGGGCGCTTCGCTTACGTTGGTCACTACGGCGTCGAGACCTCCGGCCATACCGGACCGGGAGGGCATTCCATTTTGCAAATCGACATTCGTTCGCCCCAACTGGTACGGTCAATAGACCTGTATCCCTTCAACCGGATTCACGGTCTGCAGATCGACCAGCAGGACCGGCTCTACGCACTCAGCGAAGAGAAGTCGACGCTGCTGGTGCTGGACCAGCCTCAAAGCGACACTGCGCCGAAGCGCGCCGTGCCCTCGGGCGGCATCAAGAGTCATCTGTTCGCGCTGACACACGATGGCCAGACGGCGTTCTGCATGAATCTGCTCAGCCACACCGTCACCAAGGTGCGGCCCTGGGACCCGCTGTTTCAACCCTTGGCATGCCATCCTGGCCAGAAGCCGGAGGGCTATTGCCTGAGCGAAGACGAGCAAACCCTGTACGTCAGCAATCGCTGGAGCAACACGCTGTGCGCTATCGCCACCGACACGATGGAGGTACGGGCGTCAGCCCCTTCGCGGGACGACGTGACGCGCATCTACCGGGCGCACAACGGTCGCCTGTTCACCAGCAACTACGGCGACCGCAGCATGTCGGTGGTGGACCCCATTACCTTGCAGGAAACTGGTTACGTCACGCTTGGCGCGCGAGCTATCGCTCTGTCGTTTCACCCCC
>DATMTG010000084.1:0-7313 GCA_035565075.1 Stenotrophobium sp. | reverse complement strand
GATACTTTCTGCCGCCCAGGCTCCTAGCCCTCACGACTTGCGCCAGAGCAGCGACCGCCATTCAGCGCAATGCCCCGCGTTGCTCGGCCTTGGCCCGCAACGCTTCGTACAGCTGCCCCGGCCCCAGCAGGATGTCCAGCAAGGCGGCACGGATGCGCTCGGAATTGAGCACCTGCGTGCTGATGGTGGAAAACGCCTCGTGCGAGTCCATGACCGCCAGGTCGAACGCACCGGACAGGTCGGGCGAATTGGCGAACTGTTCCTTGCTGTTGCTCGCGGATTGCCGGAGCAGGGTCTCGTTTTCCAGCAGCTTGCCCTTGAGCGCGCCGTTGACGTACTGCAACTGGTCGCCATCGGTCAGCTGCCCCTCGAACAGGCCGTTGACCTTCTCGATGATCTCGGCCAGCAAGGCGTGCTGCTTGTCCTGCAAGGCGCCGCTGCCCACCGCATCCATCGGCGCGATCTTGTAGTCGCCATGGCCGTCCTTGAGGTTCATCGGATGCCGGCCCGCGCTGCGCAAGGTGTGATGGGTCAGCACCACCTTCGACAGATCCACCGTGTCGCGCTCGCGGCCGAATTCCAGCAGCGGAATCAGCCGCTTGTAGAACAGGAAGCGCTTCTCGATGGCGGTGTTGCCATAGTCGAACACCTGCGACAGGAAGGCATACAGCCGCACATAGGCGCCCATGTCGTTCTTGAACAGAAGCAGCGCGTCCAGCGTGTCCTTTCCGGCCTCGGCCGCCTTGTCGTCGCCGTCGGCCAGCGCGGTGGCTCGCGCCTGTTGCGCGGTCTTGTAACGCGTCAGCAGGCGCTGGGCCACCGGCGCGATCGCGGCGCTCAATTGCGCCTGCGTGCCGCGCGGATCGGTCTCCGCCTTGGCCACGCGCTCCACTTCGAAATCGTCGTAGTGGCCGCTGGCATCGAGCTTGGCGCGCAGGTCGAACACCAGGTGCGGATCGGTGGTCGCTTCCAGTTCGGCGGTGGCGTAGTAGGTCTTGAACGCCTTGAGGATCTCCGCCGCATCGTTGACGAAGTCGAGGATGTAGGTGGTGTCCTTGCCCGGATGCGCGCGATTGAGCCGCGACAGCGTCTGCACCGCCTGGATGCCGCCCAGCATCTTGTCCACGTACATGCCGCACAGCAATGGCTGGTCGAAGCCGGTCTGGAATTTGTTGGCGACCAGCAGCAGGTGATAGTCGGGTTTGGCGAAGGCTTCGCGGATGTCGCGGCCCTTCAGGCCGGGGTTGAGGTCGGCGCTGGTTTCGGCAACCGCCTGCGGGTAGCTGTCCGGGTCGTTCACCTCGCCGGAGAACGCCACCAGCACGCCCAGCTGGTAATTCTGCCGCTCGATGTAGCCGCGGATCGCCTTCTGCCAGCGCACGGCTTCCTTGCGGCTGCCGACCACCACCATCGCCTTGGCCTTGCCGTCCAGCAGCGGCTGCACGTTCTCGCGGTAATGCTCCACCACGATCTGCACCTTCTGCGCGATGTTGTACGGGTGCAGGCGTACCCACTGCATGATGCCCTTCATCGCCGCGCTGCGTTCCACCTGCGACTCGTCGTACTCCCTGCCCTCGTGGGCCAGCTTGAACGCCAGCTGGTACGGCGTGTAGTTCTTCAGCACGTCGAGGATGAAGCCCTCCTCGATCGCCTGGCGCATCGAATACACATGGAACGGCTGCGGCAGGCCGTCCGCACCCGGCCGGCCGAACAACTCCAGCGTCTTCTGCTTGGGCGTGGCGGTGAAGGCCACGTAGGTCAGGCCCTGGCTGCCGCCGGCACGCGCCGCCATCCCGGCGGCCAGCATCACTTCGGTATCGATCTCGCCGCCATCCTCCAGCTCGGCCCGTTCCTCGACGCTCAGCAACTGCTTGAGCTTGGCCGCCGCCTCGCCGGTCTGCGAGCTGTGCGCCTCGTCGGCGATCACCGCGAAACGCTTGCCTTCGGTGGCGGCCAGTTCCTGCACCGCCTGCAGCGCGAACGGGAAGGTCTGGATGGTGCAGACGATGATCTTCTTGCCGTCCTTCAACGCCTGGCCCAGCTGCGCGCTCTTGCTGCCGTGCTCGCTGGTGATGGTTTCCACCACGCCGGTGGTGCGCTCGAAGTCGAAAATCGCCTCTTGCAGCTGCGCGTCCAGCACGTTGCGGTCGGACACCACCAGCACGCTGTCGAACAGCTTGCGGTTCTGCACGTCGTGCAGGTCGGCGAGGAAATGCGCGCTCCATGCGATCGAATTGGTCTTGCCCGAGCCGGCCGAATGCTGGATCAGGTAACGCTGCCCCGCGCCTTGCGCGAGCACGTCGGCGACCAGCTTCCGCGTGGCGTCAAGCTGGTGGTAGCGCGGAAAGATCACGCCCAAGGGCTGCTTCTTGTCGTCGCGCTTGCCGATCAGGTAGCGGCCCAGGATTTCCAGCCAGCTGTCGCGTGCCCACACCTCCTCCCACAGGTACGCCGTGGCGAAGCCGTCCGGGTTCGGCGCATTGCCCGCCGCACCGTGGTTCCCACGGTTGAACGGCAGGAAGCGCGTAGCCGGCCCGGCCAGCCGGGTGCTCATCATCACCTCGGCCTGGCTCACCGCGAAATGCACCAGCGCACCGCCCGGAAAACCCAGCAGCGGTTCGACCTGTCCGCCCTTGGGCTGCGGATGGCGATCGAAGCGGTACTGGTCCACCGCGTCGCCCACGCTCTGGGTGAAGTCGGATTTCAGCTCCACCGTCGCCACCGCGAGGCCGTTGACGAACAGCACCAGGTCCAGCGCGTCGTTGGGTTTGTTGGGCGAATGCCGTACCTGCCGCACCACGCGCAGCCGGTTCGCCGCGTAGCGCTGCGCGATGACCGGATTGATCGCCAGCGCCGGCCTGAACTGCACCAGCGCCAGCGGCGACTTCAGCCCCATCATCTCCACGCCACGGCGCAACACGTCCAGCGTGCCGCGCTCGTCGAGGTTCTTGCGCACGCGCTCGGCGATACGCTGCGCCACCGTGCCGCCGAGACTCTTGCCCAGCGCCTGCCAGCTCTCCGACTGGGTCGCCTCGATCCAGGCCAGCAGATCGGGCAGATACAAGCCGTGGGCGCGGTCGTAGTGCGCGGCGTCGCCATCGGCATACAGCCAGCCGTGGGCGGCGAGGTGGTCGCAGATCGCCTGCTCGAAATGGACTTCCCTGTGCAGATTCATGCGTCACCCAGCAGGTCGGAATGGTGCTCACGCAACCACTGTTCGGTATGCGCCAGCAGTTTGCCCGCTTCGTCCAGGCAGGAGGCCAGCGTGGCGTCAGAGATCGGATCGCCCTCGTAATCACTGAGGTTGCGCTGCTTGCGCAGGGCATCCAGCACGATCACGGTGGCCATCGGTACGCCCATGGTCAGGGTCAGGCACTGGAGCGCGGTCTGGTGATGACCCGGTTGGCTGGTCGCGGTGCGGTAGCCGCTGGTCCACAGGCCCAGCATCGCGCACTGCATCAGGCACTTGTACGCCGCATCGAAGCGGTTGTCCGCGCTGATCGCCGTGACGCTGGCGTCGTCCAGATTGCGCCGCGCCGCCAGCAGCAGCTTTTGCACGGCGGCCGCGTCAGGCGCGTGGGCCAGCAGGCGCTTGATCGCCAGCAAGTTCTGCAAGGTCATCCTTATCCCCCATCAGGAAAACGCCGGGCTGATCCGACAACCGTCGCACAAAGCCATCGTTGCCGACAGCCCGTCGCGCGAACTCCGCCGCGGCATACAACACCGGATTGATCTCGCGCGCCAGCGACTGCTGCGCCGGATACAGCGCCTGCACCAACTCGGCGAAGCCGACCTCCCCCACCACCAGCAGGTCGATGTCGCTGCCCGCCGATTGCGTGCCGCTGGCCATCGAACCGAACACCATCGCCAGCCGGATCTTCGTCGCCAGCGGCGCCAGCGCCTCGCGCAGCACCGGCACCATGCCGTGCGTCTTGCGGAACATCGCCGCCAGCTCGGCGAACAGCGGGCATTGCCGGTCGGCCTGGTAACGCACCTGGTTGCCCTGCTCGCTGCGCCGCACCAGGCCGCCCGCGGTCAGCTTGTCCAGCTCGCGGCCCAAGGTTCCCGCATGGCTGCCGGTGAGGCGCGCCAGCTCGCGCAGATGGAAGCTCGCCTCCGGATTCAGCAGCAACTGCGCCAGCACCCGTTGCCGGGTGGCGGAGAAAAGCTGATCCATGAGGGCGGCGGTGTTGCTCATAGGGCAACAAATGTAGCCTTTCAGGCAACATCAAGCAACCAAACAAACATCTCGAGCGGCACACGACCTTGCAGCATCACCCGCTTTTCTACCTCGCCTGGCCATGCCCTCAAGACGGCTCCAGCCACGGGTTGATCAACGCCACGCCGGCGGTCTCGAAATCGGCGATGTTGCGCGTCACCACCGTCAATCCGTGCACCAGCGCCGTTGCCGCGATCAGTGCATCGCCATGCGCCATCCGGTCGGGCACATGCATCGGTGCGCAGCGCAGTGCAACAGCGGTGTCGATCGGCAGCACGCGGCCTGCGAAGGCCGGCAGCAACTGGCGGTCCAGCCAGTGCCGCAAGGCAGCACCCTGCCGCGCATCACGCCGTTCCATGCGCAACACGCCGGTTTCCAGTTCCAGCACGCTGATGGCGGACAGGTACAGGCTGGCGGTCGCCACGCTGGCGGCCCAGCGCTTCACCTTCCGGTCGGCGCGCGGCTTGCGCAGCTCGGAAACCACGTTGGTATCGAGCAGGTACATCAGCCCAGATCGATCGGGCGGGCCAGCTTGTCGCGCAGGCGTGGCGGATCGAAATCGATGGCATCGCCTTTCGGCATCGCCAGCAGCTCGGCGATGTTCGGCTGATGGCCGACGAGCTGCGTGTAGTCATCGATGCTCAGCAACACATGCGCCGGCTGGCCGCGGTCGGTGATGAACACCGGTCCGCGTTTGGCGGCCTTCTTGGCACCGCTGGTGTCCTGGTTGAACTCGCGGCTGGACAGCGTGGTGATGGTCATGGTCGACTCCCATGGCTATGAATGTAGAAACGTTACTACACCAGTCGACCATGGGTCAAACGGCGACGAATTACCTCGGAAATCGTTCACGTTTCAACTCTCGCCGCTCCAGAGAGACTGTACCGGCGTACAGCTTGAGCATCGCCAGCAGCTTGTCCTTGCAGGGGATCACACCGTCCGCATCGCGAGGCTACGGGAACCCGTGCAGCTTACGGTGGCGCGCCAGAAACGGCCGATGCTCCGGCCGCACGTTGCGCAGTCGCATCCCCGCCGAAATGCCGATGGCCTCCGCATCGGCGCCGGGCAGGCGCGCATGGATCAGGATGCGCCCGTCGTCGGCGAAGCTGATCAACCCTTGGTCGAATGCCGCGTCGAGATGGGCCGCCAGCAACAGGCCATTGTCCGGATTGAGCCGGTCGACGTTGCTGGACTCGCGCCACGGGCGAATGTGCGAGGCGCGCAGCAGCGCGCGCGTGGTGCAGGCAGTTACCGCGCACATGCCCCAGTATCGGTCCAGCAATTCGCGGAACAGACCTTGCCCGCGTCGGGCCGCGATGACGGCTTGGCGCTCGGTTTCGCGCGTGGGCAGATCGGTGGCGGTCTCGACGTCCTCTTCCGCACTTGGCAGCGCGACTGGCTTGCCCGAAAGGGTGTCGAGGAATGCCTCCAGCGCAGCCGCCGACTGGAAACCGAAGTCCAACCCGTAGGTGATAGGCATCTTGCCGGTATGCATCCGCCGATCGAAGCCGGTGAAGTTACTGTTGTGGGCATAACGCTCCGAGCTGCCCACGACGCCCGGCACAGACAGCAACGCGGTCAAGCGGATCTCATGCCTTGGATCAATGACCAACGGAAAACGATCGCCGGTTTTGAGATAGATCCGTTCATCACGCCGCGTCCAACCCTCGGCATGCACCTGCCGCTCGTCGTCCCGGACAAAGCCGTGCTGGAACAGCAGCGCCACGATTTCAGCGCGCGACAGTTGTTGCTTCATGCTGTTGTCTCCAATGCTTCGTTGCGCACGTCGATCTTGCCGGTGACGGCGGCGGCGATCAGGGCGCTGCGGCGTTCTTTGAGGAGAGCGATGGCCTGCGTGGCATCGTCAGTGAGCCTGTCGAATTTCGCGGCCTCGGCGTCGAGGTGTGCAGCGATGGCAAGCTGTTCATCATGCGGCGGCAAAACAATCAGAAGCTCCCGGATGTTCTCCAAGCTCAAGCCTTGCTTTAACCCGTACTGCGACAAATCGAGCTGCACCTGACCGAACCTGCTCTTCAAGGCGAGCCCGAGATATCGTGAATGCACTTCTTCGCTTGGCCGCACAAGGCAAAGGTGCTGGTTTACAAATGCTGGCTCGGGGATGACTCCACACACAGCAACATTACCGGTCTTGGCGCCAGTAATGCAGATGACGATGTCGCCATCGGCGAGACGCGTGCGGACGGCCTCGGCATCGTCATCCACGCTCACTCGCTTGGCGTTGAGAAAGTCGACTTCGAGGTTGTCGTCCAGATCGCCGCTTTGAATAAACAGGCTGCCTTCTTCGGTGATGCGATCGGACCAGCCGCGCGGCCCGCTGGTGGTGAATACGCTGAGAGTCTTGAGCCGTCGAACTTCCCAATGCGCCGGCACTTCGCCCAGCCACGGCACGCCGGAGTCTTTCATCGGGGCGTCGGGGTCGAGGCCGCGGGTGACGGCGTGGGAGATGGTGGCCTGGCGCTTTTCGGCCAGCAGGGTCAGCAGCTTTTCCTGCTCGGCAATCAGCGCATCGATCTTGCCGGTTTCGCGGTCGAGGAAGATGGCGATGGCGGATTGCTCTGACCTCGAAGGCATGATGACCGGAAGGCGCTTCACGTCTGCATACTTCATCGATTGCCGCAAGCCACCACCCATCGAATAAAAAACTTTCGTCAGGTCGTAGAACCGTAGCAAATAGGCGAAATATCGACTATCAATTTCCTTGGGGGTAACCGCAAGATAGGCCGACGTGATGATGCCGGTCTCATTGACAATAGCGGTACGCAAACTTCGCTTGTCATTCTGCAAGTCCGTCAGACGGAATACGACATCATTTGGCTGAACAACTTGATATGTCTCGTAAGAATCGGGCAGTAGCCCGTCGTTGGATGCAATATCTTTCCGCACGATGCGGCCGTAACTAAGAGACAGAAGATTATCTTCCTTCACACCTTCGTTAGGGAAACTCTGATTTTGCCCCGTGGTCGAAGCTCGACCTGAGGACGGATGTTACGCGATGACGCCGAAGCAGATGAGCCTGTCGATGGAGCACGACGCCGGTTTCGAACGGCACCGCAAGGCGACGCGGCGCGACGTG
>DATMTG010000083.1:0-6922 GCA_035565075.1 Stenotrophobium sp. | reverse complement strand
CATACTTTGTGAAGAGCAGACCGGGAGCGGGTGCCCGGAATTCCGGCTTCGGGAAACATGGAGGGTGCGATGAACGACGATGGCGGCATGATGGCGCCGGAGCTGGATGTGACAGAGTGGCTCAATACGGTCGAGTCGCCGACGCTGGCGTCCCAGCGCGGCAAGGTGGTGGCGCTGCACGCGTTCCAGATGCTGTGCCCCGGCTGCGTGCTGCACGGTGTGCCGCAGGCGCAGAAGCTGCACGATTATTTCCCGCACGACCAGGTCGCGGTGCTGGGGTTGCACACCGTGTTCGAGCATCACGCCGCAATGCAGGCGGAGTCGCTGCGGGCATTCCTGTACGAGTTCCGGGTGCGCTTTCCGGTCGGTATCGACCGGCCTTCGGCGGACTCGCCGATACCCGCGACCATGCAGCGCTACGCGATGCAGGGCACGCCAACACTGGTGCTGATCGACCGCAAGGGCAGGCTGCGCGAACAGTGGTTCGGACAGGTCGAAGACCTGGCCGTGGGCGCGCGGATTGCCGGGCTGCTGGCCGAGGCAGCGTGAGCGGGGCTTGCGGGCCGGGCTACCGGGGCAGGCTGCGGCTCCGCGTCAGCCCTTGAAGGTCGAAAGTCCGAAATCGCCGAAAGGCTCGTCGCGCTCTTTCACCGCCTGCTTGAAACCCGCCTCCGCGGCACGCTGCTGGAAAGCGTAACCCTCCGGCGTGTGACGCGTGATGCCGTCGAACACGGTGCCGAGCATCTGTGTGCTGTGCAGGCCCTGCGCCATCACGCTCTGGTTGAGCAGCAGCTTCATCATTACCAGCTGGTTGACCGGCATGCGAGCGATGCGTTCGAGCAGGATCTCGAAGCGCTCGTCGAGTTGATCGGGCGGCGCGGACTCGATCGCCAGGCCCCAGTCCTGCGCTTCCTTGCCGGAGAGACAATCACCTGTGAACAGCAGGCGCTTGGATTTTTCCAGACCGATGCGGTGAAACCAGATCGAGGTGGTCGGCGAGCCCCAGACGCGGGCGGGCGGATAGCCGATCTTGGCGTCGTCGGCGATCACCAGCAGGTCGGAGCACAACGCCATGTCGGTGCCGCCGGCGACGCAGAAGCCGTGCACCTTGCAGACCACCGGCTTGTCGCTGTGGAACAGGCTCATGAAGCCCTTCACGTTGCGGCTCATCATGGCGTAATCGACCATCGGGTCCCAGGCGCTCCCGGGCTGGTGGTTCTTCATCTGCACCAGCGGATCGAGCACTGAGCCCTTGGGACGTGCGTTGCTGACATCGCCACCGGCCTGCCCTTCGGCGCTCTCGACCAGGTCGTAGCCGCCGCAAAAGCCGCTGCCGTTGCCGGACAGGGCGATGACGTGCACCGCCGGGTCGATGTTGGCGCGCTCGACGCAGCCGGCTAACTCGCGCGGCATGTCCATGGTGATGCCGTTGCCGCGGGCCGGGCGGTTGAGCGTGATGCGGGCGATGCGGCCGGTGACGTCGAAGGTCATCGTCTTCAGGGTGTCCATGGGGCTCCGGGTTCAGGATCGATTATTACGACAATATACGAAAATAACTTGATTGTGTAATGTTTCATGGATTAGCATTCATCGACGTCACCTGTCATCAGATGGCCTTGCATGCTGCCCAACCCAAAACACCTGATCTTGAATCTGCTGCTGGCCGCAGAAGGCGAGCCGTTGACCGCGTCCGATGCGGTCGGTGCCTGCGCGCTGTTCGGCCTGCGCGAAAACAGCGTGCGGGTGGCGCTGGTGCGCCTGGCGAGCGCCGGCATGATCGAGGCCGCGGGTCGCGGCAGCTACCGGCTCGGGCCGCAGGCGGCGGGACTGGCCGGTGACCTGGCCAGCTGGCGCGGCAGCGAAAAGCGTGTGCGACCGTGGAAGGGCGACTGGATCGCCGTGCACCTCGGCGGGTTGCGGCGCAGCGATCGCGTCGCACAGCGTGCGCGCGACCGGGCGCTGGCGCTGCTCGGCCTGCGTGAGCTGACCGAGGGCCTGTTCATCCGTCCGGACAATCTCGCCAGCGGGGTTGCCGGCGTGCGCGGACGCCTGCACAAGCTCGGGCTGGATGAGCAGGCGCCGGTGTTCATCGCACAGCAGTTCGATGCGGCGCGCGAGCAGCACGCGCGCACCTTGTGGGACGGCAAGACGCTGAACCGAACCTATCGCGAGACGCGCCGCAAACTCGACAACTGGCTGGCGCGCGCCGACCAGCTCGAGCCGGAGGTCGCGGCGCGCGAGTCCTACCTGGTCGGCCACGAGGCCATTCGCCAGCTGGTGTTCGACCCGTTGCTGCCGGAACCGCTGGTGGACGTCGACGAGCGCCGCGCCTTCGTCGACACCGTCGTGAAGTTCGATCGCGCCGGCCATGCCATCTGGCAGGGGCTGCAATCGTTCCCGTCGCCGGCTTCGCGATCCGCCGGCGCGCCGTGGCGCACGCACTAGGATTTCATTCGAGCGAGCCTGACCATGAAGATACCACTGACCTCGACGCCGACCGAGATGCCGGCGGTCACACAACGCAAATTGCGCGATGTGTTCACTCCGGAAGAAATCGCGCAACTCACCGCGCGTTCCGACTGGCGCGGCCTCTGGGCCATTGCCTCGACCTGGCTGGTGATCGCCTGCACATTCTTCGTGCTGGCGCGCTGGCCGAATGCACTGACCTTCGTGATCGCGCTCGTCGTGATTGCCGGCCGCCAGTTGGCCTTGGCGATCATCGAGCATGAAGGCGCACATGGCACCCTGTTCAAGACACGCTGGATGAACAATCTCCTTGCCGACTGGCTCTGTGCCCGTCCGATCTGGCAGAACTTGATGAAATACCGTGCGCATCATTTCGTGCATCACACCAGAACCGGTACGGATCAGGACCCCGATCTCACCTTGCACTCAGGCTATCCGGTGACGCCGCGCTCGATGCTGCGCAAGCTGCTGCGCGACCTCAGCGGTTACACCGGACTCAAGGTGATGTTTGGACTGGTGCTGATGGACACGGGCGTGATCAAGTGGACGGTGTCCAATCACATCGAGAAATTACCGCAGGAAGGACGACGCTGGTGGGAATACCCGGTCAGCTTTGTGCGCAACGCCTTCGGCATGCTGCTGACCAATGCGATCCTGCTGGGTCTGTGCGCAGTGAGCGGTCATGCCTGGCTCTACGGCGTCTGGGTGCTGGCCTACCTCACGCCATTCCAGCTGTTCGTGCGCATCCGCTCGATCGCCGAGCACGGCGTGCTGGAGCGTGTGCCCGACATGTTCCGCAATACCCGCACGACGCGGGCCGGGTTGCTGGCGCGGCTGACGGCTGCGCCCATGAACGTGAACTATCACCTCGAACACCATGCGATGGCCTCGGTGCCGTACTACCGGCTGCCGCTGATGCACCGGCTGCTCAGCGAGCGCAACGCAGTGCCTCCAGCGCCCGGTTATCTGGACGTGATGCGGCTGGCATCGACACCGGTCCCAGGCTGATGCAACGCCAATCGCCGGGGCATTCCCCGGCGATTGCACGCGTTCAGAACTTGTAGCGCATGCCGGCGTAAAAATTCCTGCAGTCGCCGGGGTAGTAGATCGCGCTGGCGGGTGTGGCCGTCGTCACTGTGCTGATGTCGCTGACGGTGTGGCGATTGGTCAGGTTGCGCGCATCCATGAACAGCGAAATCCCGCTGTCCAGGTCAACGCCGGTTTGCAGCCCGACGATGGCATAGCCCGGCGCGCGCGTGGTGTTGGCGTCGTCCGCCCAGGCGCCGTGCGGCACCCAGTCGAGTGAGGGCGCGAGATAGAAGCCGCTGGCCTGTGCGTAGCGGATGGTGGTGCGCAAGACATTGCGCGGGGCGCCGGCAATCTGGTGATCGCCGTACTGCGCGTCATGGCGAAAGCTGAAATCGTTGTAGTTCCACAACTGGTTGAGCGTGACGCGGTCGCCATTGCTGGCCAGATTGCGCAGCGCTTCGTAGGACAAGCCCAGTTCCATGCCCTGGTGGCGCGTGCGGTCCGCATTGAAGGTGCTCGCGGGGATGCTGGGGTCGGTGGTGAACTGCAGCATCTCGTCGCGCAGCTCTGCGCGATAGAGCGTGAAGTCCCAGCCCAGACGGCCTTGCTGCCCACGGGTGCCGGCTTCCAGCGTCCAGGCTTTCTGTGCGGCCAGCGGCACGAAGACCGCGCCGGGATTGCCGGGCTGCGACTGCGTCAGGTCGGTGAAGTCGGGCACGTCCTGGCTGCGGGCGATATCGGCAAAGACCTGCACATCCTGCCGTGGCAGCCACAACACGCCGAGCTTGGGATCGACGCCGTTGTAGGTCTTGCTGGCCTCGTTGCCGGCCGTGCGGTTGGCAAAATCGCGCACGTCGCGGAAGAGCTTTGCCCCGGTCATCACGGCGACCCGGTCGGTGACGAAGAGGCGGTTCTCGAAATAGGCCTCGTAATTCCTGGCGCGTTGCTGCGCATCGAGCGTCTGCGCGCCATGACTGCCGCTGTTGTTGACGAAGCGCTGGGCGTGATTGCGGCCGCCGAAGAACTGCACGCCGGCATACAGTTCGTCGCGCAGGCCCGCGAGACTGAGCACGCCGCTGTAGCGTGGCGCAAAGCCGTAGGTGATGCCGTTCTCGTCGAGCACCTGGAAGATCGGATGATTCAGGCCCTTGTGGATGAACCAGGTATCGAAATCAATCTGGCCGTTGTCGAGCTTGATGCTGGTGCGGTTGGCCAGCCGCTGTACACGGGTATCGCGCGCCTGGTTTCCCGAGACGGACGCCGCCGTGGTTTGCCTGGGATCGTCCTCGACCTGTTGCAGGGTCAGCGAGCCCGGCAGCAGCTGATTGACGATGTAAACGCCACCGTAAAAGCGTGTTTCGACTTTAGGGGAAATGCGGTAGCCGACGTTGCTGTTGAACTGACCATAGTCGCCGCGCGAGTGTTCGCGCCAGCCATCGCTGTGCGACAGGGTCAGGCTGGCCAGCGCATCGGTGTTGCCGAAGACGCCCGAGGCCTGGCCGCTGACCCGCTCGTTGCCGTAGCCGCCGCCTTCGACCCGGATCATCGCCGGCGCGAGTGCGGTATAAGCCGTTGGCGTGACGAAGTTGATGGCGCCACCCAGCGTGCTGGCGCCATAGGCGAGGCCGTTGCCGCCCTTGTAGATCTCGGTGCTGCGCAGCGCCAGCGGGTCGATCTGGTAATAGTCGCCGCTGCCGTCGGCTAGATTGGTCGGGATGCCGTCCTGCAGGATCAGCAGGCCGCGCGTGTGATAGCCGCGGGCGAGGCCGGAGCCGCGGATCGACAGGCGCAGTTCCTGGCCGTAGCGCGTTTCCACGAACACGCCTGGCGAGTTGCCAAGCACGTCGTGCAGGTTGGTCGCGTAGCTGTCCTGGTAGGCGGCGCTGTCGACAAAGCCGACCGAGCCCGCGGTTTCATCGAGACGCTGCTTCTGCCGGGCGATGCCGGGGACGGTCAGCGAGCCTTCGGCATGGCCGCTGACGGTGACTTCAGGCAGTACGGTGGTCGAGCTGTCCTGCGCCTGCACCTGCAGGGTGAACGGCAGCAACGCGAGCGCAACGGCCCGCGTGGTGTATTGGAGGATGTGACGCATGGGATCTCCCGCGCCGGCGCGGGCCGGCGTGACGGTGGATGAGGCAACGGACGTGGCAGTCGTGCTGTCGCCGATCAGGGGGCTGGCAGGATGCGTATGGCAGGCGCGGGATGCTTCATCGTGCCGCCATGGGCGTGGCCCCCCATGTCCATGCCACCGGATGTCGCGGGGATTTCGGTCCACTGGCTGCTGCCCTCGAGGCATTCCTGCTCGACCGGGAAGTACAGCGTCTGTCCCGGCGTGTCCGGCAGTTTCACCATGAGGCCAAAGGTGTCGAATTGATCGACCGGCAGGGGACCGCCGCGCCATTCGACTTCGTCGACTAACTGATCGAGCATTTTTCCTTCCGGGCCCTTGATCGGCTTGTCGAGATTGCGGGTCCTGATGCTCACGGCCCAGCCGGGCTTCACCTGCGGCTTGGCGCTCAGCACGCCGTCGGGGATATGGACGCGCAGGACCACGGTCGGCGAATCGCCGCAACCATGCGGCACGACGAATTCGGTCTGGAAATAACTTCCCGCCGTTCCTTCCGCGGGATGGGCAACGACGTGGGCGTAGGCGGGGGCAAGCGGCGCACAGGCGCAAGCCAGTGCAAAAGCGAGATGACGCATCATGATGATCTGATCCTGGTTGCGCGCCGGGCGGCGCGCGTTGAGCCTTCGTGGCTCGGGGCGTTTGCGGAACGGGGGATCAGGTCAGGATGGGCGGGCCGCGCTTGGGCGGCGACAAGCTCGGTCCGGTTCTCAGTGGCAGTTGCGCGATGAAGACCGGTGATTGATGCAGCGGTTGCGCCTGGGCCGGGATTGCCGGCAGGCTCGCCACCAGGGCCGGCCCGCAAGCCGACAACAGGCAGAACGGGCAGGGGGTGTGTGCCGGCGCATTGGGCAGGACCTTGCCGTCGCTGGACAGCGTGACGGATTGCAGACCATTGGCAGTACACATCGCCAGCGTTTGCAGCCCGCCCTGACGCATTTGAGCCGCCGCAATCAGCGGCGACAGCGCATTGAAGACGAGCGCCAGCAGCAACAGGGTGCTGACAGTTGGGCGTAGGCGCTTGAACATGGCGGCGCAGACTAGTCGGTGACCGGATTGCAGGCAAGCATGCCGGGATTTCAGCTACAGCAGCTTGGCAATGTCCTTGTCGATGCTTTCCGGCTTGTCGATGGAGCCGTAGCGCTTGACCACCTTGCCGCTCTTGTCGACCAGGAACTTGGTGAAATTCCACTTGATGCCCTCGCTGCCGAGGACGCCGCCGGCCTCGCGCTTGAGGTACTGGTAGAGCGGGTGGGTGCCGGCGCCGTTGACCTCGATCTTGGCGAACATCGGGAAGCTGAC
>DATMTG010000082.1:0-12578 GCA_035565075.1 Stenotrophobium sp. | reverse complement strand
CTTCAAGCTGCCGACCGAAATCACGCCGATCGCCTGGGCGCTGATCATCGGCGGTTTCTGGATGATCGCCGCCGAGGCGCTGGCGGCGAAAAAACCGGACAGCACCCATGTCACCTGGCGGGTGGCGATCCTGGTCGGCATCGGCCAGATGGTCGCCGGCATCTTTCCCGGCACCTCGCGTTCCGCCACCACCATTTTCATCGCCATGCTCGCCGGGACCAGCAACCGCGCCGCCGCCACCGAGTTCGCCTTCCTGGTCGGCATCCCGACCATGTACGCCGCCAGCGGCTACGAGCTGCTCAAGCAGTTCCGCCACGGCGGCGGCATTGCCGGCGAGAACTGGGGCGACCTCGGCATCGCCTTCGTGGTCTCCACCGTCGTCGCCTTCATCGCGGTGAAATGGCTGCTGCGCTATATCCAGACACACCGCTTTACCGTGTTTGCGTGGTATCGCATCGCGCTGGGCGCGGCGCTGCTCGCGTTCCTGCACTAGGGCACAACGGCACAGCGCGGAGACCGTGGCCGCGCTGGCCCGCGCTCAGGCCCTGGCGGCATGCAACCCCAGCCAGGCCTTGATCGAGACGATCAGCAGCGGCACCGCGCCGAAGACGATGAACACGACATCGCCGGGCATGCGCAGCCACTCCAGCAGCCGCGGCGTGGCGCCGCTGGTGTAATCGAAGCTGCGCGCGTGCCAGTAGCCGTTCTGCACGACGTCCCACACCTGCAGCAGGCCGCCGGGGAACAGGCTCATCACGATCATCATCGCCAGCCCGATGTTGCAGCCGAAGAACGACACCTTGACGTATTTTTCCATGCCGGCCCAGCGCTGCTCGTCGGCGGTCTGGCGCAACACGAACACCATCAATGCGATAGCGAGCATGCCGAACACGCCCATCATCGCGGCGTGGCCGTGGTTCGGCGTCAGGATGGTACCGACTTCATAGTAGCTGACGATCGGCAGGTTGATCAGGAATCCAAACATGCCGGCGCCGACGAAATTCCAGAAGCCGACCGCCATCAGGTAATAGAACGTCCACTTGTGCGGGATCGCCACCGGCTTGCCGCATTCGTCGCAACTGCTGCGGGTGGTGCGCACGAAGTCCCATGCGTCCAGTGTCAGCAGTGTCAGCGGCACCACTTCCAGCGCCGAGAACATCGCTGACAGTGCCATGTTGAAGCCGGTCTGCCCGCTGAAATACCAGTGGTGACCGGTGCCGATCAGGCCGCCGAGGAAATACAGGATCGCGTCCAGGTAGATCACGCGCAGCGCCGTATTGCGCCGGGTCAGGCCGAGCTGGAAAAACACCAGCGCGACGATGGTGGTGGCGAAGAATTCGAAGAACCCCTCGACCCACAGGTGAATGATCCAGAAGCGCCAGGTATCGACCACGGTGTAATTGGTCTTGGCCCCGTAGAACAGCGCCGGGATGTAGAACACCGGGATCGCCAGCGCCGCCCACAGGAACATGCGCGCGATCGGCCGCGCCTGCGCGTCCACCACCGCCTTGGGGTGCGCCAGCCACCACAGCAGGGCGAACCATCCCAGCAAGCCGACGACCAGCAGGTACTGCCAGAAGCGTCCGATTTCCAGATATTCCCAGCCCTGGTCGCCGAACCAGAACCACCATTTGCCCAGCATCCCGCTCATGCCGGCCCACTCGCCCAGCAGACTGGCAGCGATCACCACCACGAAGGCCGCGAACAGCAGATGCGTCAGCAGCGGCAACGCGCGCGGCTCATCCTTGCGCAGCGACCGCCCCAGGAAAAGCGCGGCGGCGACGTAAGCCGTCGCAATCCAGAAGATGGCGGTCTGCAGATGCCAAGTGCGCAACAGGTTGCTCGGGAAGATCGATTCCAGCTGGAAGCCGTAGAAATCGCCGGGCTCTGCACGGAAATGCGCGGTAGCACCTCCCACCAGCGTCTGCATCAGGAACAGCGCCGCAACCGCGACGAAGAACTTGACCAGCGCGCGCTGCCCGGGGCTGGCGGCACCGGGAATCATGTGCGGATGGACATGTCGGCCGGGGCTGATCCAGCCCAGGTAATCGAATTTGCCGAACGCCAGAAGCACCGCCGCGATTCCCCCCAGCAGCATCAGCAGGCTCAACGCGCTCCACAGCAGCGTGCCGCCGGTGGGTACGTTGCCGACCTCGCGGTCGTAAGGAAAGTTGTTGGTGTACGACTGATTTTCACCCGGGCGATTGGCGACCGATGCCCACGCCGCCCAGGTCACGAATGCGGTGAACTCACGCAACTCCTGCGGGTCGGTGATCAGATCCGGCTTGAGGCCGCCATTGTGCGAGGAGTCCTTGAAATATCCCGTCCAGTATCCGATCTGCTGGCGATAAGCCGCTGTTTCGGGCGCAGTCAGACACAGAATTCCGGTCGCCGCGTCATAACGATTGGTCTTGAGCAGCACCGCGACCTGGGCCAGCACCGACGCTTTCTGTTGTGGCGTCAGCGTATTCAATGCCGCGCCATACTGTTGCTGTGCCAGCGCGTCTGCGCTGTCTTCGCCGATACGATGCAGTGCTTCGGCCGAGTAATCCGGCCCCAGGTAGGCACCGTGACCCCAGATGCTGCCATTGTCCATCAGGCCGTACTTGAGGAACACCGCCTGGCCTTCGCTGACATCCTCAGCGGTGAACAGTACGGTGCCGTCGGCTGCGACGACTTGGGCCGGAATCGGCGGCGCATTTCGGTACGCCAGCAATGTGATGGCGCCCAGCAGCGCGAAGCCCACCACCATCACGATCAGGACCGACCGCAGCCACCAGGGGGACAGCTCGGGTTCAGCCACATCCATCGAAGTCGTCGTGTCGGTCATTTCCATGCTCCCGTTGGTCCGGCCCATATGCAGCGTGATTTATAAAACAGGCGTGGACCCTGCATCAAACCAGCAGGAATCCATCGGCCGCCCGCTGCTCAGAACCCGTGACTGCCTGCCGCCGCAGCGGCGACGATCGCCAGGGCAATCAGCAGCATCACCATGTGAAAATAATGCATGCGCCGCCAGCCCTGCGCTGGATCGCTGGCGCCCGCCATCATGCGTTTGAGCACACCCGCAGGTTCCAGCACGAACAGCAGCACCATGAACAGCAGCCAGTACGCGATCATCGCGTCCAGCCACCAGAATGCCGGCTGGCTCAGCCAGGCCCAGGCATGCAGGCGCCAGAGCATGTAAGCGCCGGAGGCGCCGGTGAGCAGCACGGCGATTCGCGCCTGCGGCGCAAAGCGCTTTTCGATCTGCTGGAAACTCTGCCGCGCATCGCCGCCCAATCCGCCGCGTACCGCAGGCAGGAACACGGCCGTGACGAATGCCAGTCCGCCGATCCACCAGACCACGGACAGCAGATGGATGGCGATGGCGATACTCAGGCCTGACATGGTGTTGTCCTGTTGTGCCGGCAAGACGACGGTTGCAGTGGGGCGCGCGGAATGGCACGCCACGATCCATGACCCTGGCGTGCGCCCGATATTACGACGCTGAGTTCGGCAGCAGGCAGTTCAAATGGCATCGCATCTCCATCAACAGACCGTGTCTCCACGATAGGCCCTACGTACCCGCATTGCCTTGACCGCGATCAAGACCTTCGACACGCAGGATCGATATATTGCAGGCAGCTTCGTCCGATCCGCGACATCGCGCATCCGCGCCCAGGAGTCGACACGACATGAACGAGCGCTCGCGCAGCACCGATGCAGATCCATTTGCCGCCGGCCTCCTGCCCGCGCCACCGGCCGGGATGCGCATGCTGGGCCGTTCCCGCACTTATACCGGCACCGACCTGCCGGCACGCCTGATGCACTGGCACTCGCCCCGCGCCAATCGCTGGGAGCACCTGTGCGTGACCACAGGACCGCTCTGCATGCAATGGCTCGGAGCCGGCGGCGCGATCACGGCTGAACTGGACTCGGGCGACAGCCGCTGGATCGCACCCGGCATGCGCTGGCGTCTGGCGGAGATGCCCCCACAAGCCCGCCTCGAACTGCAAATCCACGCCGCGGACACGACGCCTGTCAGCGAACCGCAGGCGCTGCGGGCAGCCTTGCTTGAACAGGCCGAGCACGCGTGGGTCGAGGATGCCCCGGCGTTGAAGAATCAGCTTGCGCGAATGCTGGCGGGCCAGACCTGGCTGTTGCAGGGTGGTTTCGATTGTCGCCAGACGCTGCACGCGTTACTCACGCAGGAAGACCAGTTCCTGTTCTGGCATCCGCTGCACGCCGATGTCAGTGGCTTCACCGCAGTCGCCGCACGCAGCGACACGCCGGTCGGTTTGCTCGACTATCTCGGCCGCGATCACGCCGTGATCGAAGCGGTGCTGGCGGGGACGCTGCGGGGCGATGCGGGATACGCAGGCTGGCTGCATGCCGCGCTGTCGCGACATCTGGAAATCGAAGAGCAACTGCTGTTCCCGCGCTATCTCGAAGCGGGTGGCCGTGCGTCCTGGGTGCGTGGCCTTCTTAACGAGCACGTCATGCTGCGACAACTGCTTGACACGCTGTCCGACCTGCGCACCTGGCGACGGCTCCTGCTGCTGCTCGACGGCCACGATGAAAAGGAGGAGCAGATCGTCTATCCGGACATCGTCGCGCAGCTGCGCGAGGCGACCCCGTCTGTGACGCGGGCAGCCATGCTGCACCTGCCGCCCGCCATGGCCGCCCCACCTGCGTAAACCCGGGCGGGTGCAGACGATACCCGGTCATCCAACGCCGCGTTTCAGGCCACGGGCATCTCGGCACGATGTTCCTCGGCCTCATAGCCCTTCAACCAGGTGCCGAAGCGGTCCCTGATCTTTTTGGCATAGTCCAGGTCGAGTAGCGCATCGCCTCCTTCCAGGATCGCCGCCCAGTCCGCCGGCGTCAGGCTGCGCTGCGCCAACGGGAAAAAACGTGCCTCTTCCCAGGCCAGATGATCACGGTAGGTTTCGATCATGCCGTTGCCAAAGGCGCAGAGGCGCTCACGGACACCGACCGCATCGTCGCGTACCGATGAAAATTCCCGCGCCACCTGGATGGTCAGCGCTTCCAGGTCCTGATGCACCTGGTGGAGCCGTGCAAACGCCTTGGCCGACAGCGTTTCGCGCCGGGCCAGATACTCGGCAATGCGGTCTTCCAATGGGTGGTGCACGGCATCGAGATAATCCCGCAGATAGTCGAGCGCCCCCGCCAGCAAGTCGTAGTCCGGCACGCCACCCTTGGAGAAAACAGCCGATTCACGCTCAAACAGCCTGAGCATGTGGCGAATCTGACCGTGATCCTCCAGCAGCGATTCGATGATTGTCATCTTGTTCATGTAGACCTCCTGTGGCGCCGATGTGCCCGTCGATGCGGCCGTAGGGCCGTATCGTACGGGTACAGCTTGGGCGCCGTCCGGGCAGGCCGCCTTGATCCAGATCAAAATCCGGCGAGGTGCCGGCTAGTTCCGACAAAAGGTCATGAATCCCAGAGGATCGTGGGTCAGCGCGACGCTGACGATGTAACCGAACACCGCAAGGGCCGCGATGCAGGCGCCCATCCTGACTGGTTTGCTGCGTCCGTATTTCAGCCCGATGCTGCCGAGCACGATATAGACCACCAGCGCCAGCACCTTGGCGGTCAGCCAGCCCTGCACGAACGGATACTGCCGCAGCATCAAGACCAGGCCGATGGCGCTGGCCAGCAGCGTGGTATCCACCACGTGCGGCAGAATCTTCACCCAGCGTTGCCGCAACCGTGGCGAGTCGGCGAGCATCCAGCCGCCGCGCAGCATGAACAGGCCCAGGCTCAGGCAAACCGAACCCACGTGGATGATCTTCAGTACCGGATACCACTCCAACATGCGCCGCCCTCCTGCTGCGCCGAAGCCCGTGTCTGGATTCGCAGTTCACGGATTTCTGGCGGATCGTGATCTGAAATTTCTTGAAACCTGCCTTCAGTGCCGCGGTGACCCGTCCGCATGGAACATTTCTTCAACGGGCGCCGCAGCCGACGGAACAGGATAGGTCAGGCGCGTGCCGTCGACCTGCGCGAACGGGGTCAGCCGGTGCGGATTGCAAAGGCCCGGCGTCATGATGTGATCGACGGCGATGCCGCGCACCAGCAGTGCGTCGGCGATCAGCGACCGATGACAGCGCCACGGCACGCTCTCGGCGCACATGATTGCGCTCGGCCTTTCGGCAGCCAGCGCCTGCAGCCGCGCCAGACCCTGTTCGAATCCGGCTGTGAGCATGTAGTCGGCGTAGCCGCGGAAACTGTCGTTGCGCCAGCCGGCATTGATCGAGTCCTTGCGTGTGTGCCGTCGCCCGCCCAGTTCGGGCAGCGCCACATAATTCACGCCGGCTGCGGACAACGGCACCGGCAGCGCGTCGGCGTTGAACTGCGGATTGTGCCGCGAACGCGGAATGCTTCGCACATCCACCAGCCGCTTCACGCCGTGCGCCGCCAGCAGGTGCAGGAACTCATCCAGCGGATGGGTCGAGTGGCCAATGGTGAAAACATGCAGCGGCATCAATCAGGACGCGGCTGCGGCCCGCAGGCCCTTGAGGTCGGATATCGTGATCGCTGTGGCGTGCACTTCCAGCAGGCCGCGCTCGGAAAATGCGCGCAGCATCCGCGACAGCGTTTCCGGCATCAGCCCCAGTTGTGCGGCGATCACGTTCTTGCGCGCCGGCAGCCTCACGCTGACCGGTCCGGCCTGATCCTGCGGCACCAGGCTCAACAGGTAGTGCGCCACCCGCTGCTGGCTGTCGCTCAGGCTCAGCGCCTCGATCTCGTCCCAGTGCGCATAGATGCGGCGGGTCATCTGCGCCATCACCGCGCGGCAGGTGTCGAAGGACTCGCGCAGCAGATCGAGATAGGGTTCGCGTGCAATCGCGACCAGCTGGCTGGCGGACAGGGCCTGCGCGTGGACCGGATAGACCGGCTCGTCGGCAAACAGGATGCTCTCGGCAAAGCTCTGTCCGCGGTTGACCAGGCGCATGATCTTCTCCTGGCCGCCGCTCGAGAGACGGTACAGCTTGATCGCACCGCTCAACACCACGAAAAACATATCGGCCGCGTCGTTCTGCGAAAACAGCCGCTCGCCGGTGGCGAGATCGCGAACCCGCAGATGTGCTTTCAGCGGCCGCCACCGGGCGTCATCGAATGCGGCGAACAGGTAGTGTTGCCGCAACACGCTTTCGACGTTGATGTTTTCCGGACGATCCATGCGTGGACTTCATGCCGATCCTGTGAGACGCCATGATAAGCCCGCCCGCACACGGCGATGCAGGTTTCTCAGCGCCTGCGCGCTGCGCCGCGCAGCAGCAACGGGCCGATCGCGACGATGTAGAGCGCGAATGCCAGCATCCATGCCGCCGCCGCTGCCGGCCACAGCACCGCCCCTCCGGCCAGGCGCAGCACCGCTGCGAGACTCGGCAGCACGAACGCGATGACCAGCCAGCGGTTGGCGGCAATGTCGGTTCCGCTGTGGCCCTGCGCCACGCGCGTCATCATGCCGATCGACAAGGTCCCGAGTGCGCCCACCGTGATGCCGTGCAGGGTCTCGATTTCCGGCACGCCGAAGCTGTCCGTCAGACCCAGCCCGCGGATCGCCAGGCCGATCACCAGCCACAGATAGCCCAGGTGCAGCACCCAGAGCATCGGCTCGCCGCGACAGGCAAGGCTGCGCCAGCCCAGCAGACGCCAGCACGCCATGCCCGCCAGCGCCAGCATCAGCACCCCACGCGCCGCCGCTGGAATCTCCGCGGCATCGGCCAGCAGCACCAGCAGCGCGCCGGCATTGACCGCGCCGTTCAGGAACTTGCGCTGGGACAGCCGCAGCTGCGGCAACCTGCGCCCGGTGAAAAAAGGAATGACGCGGCCGCCGATGACCAGCATCAGCAGGGTCAGCAGGTCCACGCACAACAGCAGCGCGTGCGTCGCCAGCGGCGCCTGTCGGCGTGCCCCGGCAAAAAACAGCAGGTCGAGCAGGGCATACGCCAGCAGGATGCCGATCACGAACAGGTTGCGCCGGTTGTCGGCGCGCACCAGGACCTGCCCGACCAGCAGCGCCAGCAGCAGCAGGTAGGCCAGGTCGAAGCCGGCCGCCCACACCAGCAGATGCCCCGGCAGGAACATTGCGATGCGCGCTGCCAGCCACAGCCCCGTCAGCAGCGTCAGCGTCGCCGGTGTCGTGGTGCGCAGGCCGGTCCAGTTTGCCGCTGCGGTGAGCAGGAAGCCGCCGACCAGCGCACCGGCGAATCCGAACAGCATGGCGTGGCCGTGCCACAGCAGCGGCGGCAACGCGGTTGCCGGCAGCCAGCCGCGGGACAGGAACACGCCCCAGGCCAGCATGCCCAGACTGGCGAACCCGGCGGCGCACAGGAATAGCGGGCGGAATGGATGAACCTCGGTTTTCGTCACGACTCGACTCGATACTCGATTGCCGGATATACGCAACAACCTGCCATGGCCATCCCCGTCACGCCTTGACCGCAATCAAGTCGCGGCACCGCCCATCGAAACCCGATCCGCCAGTTCCAGCACATCGATGGTGGCTGCTGCGCGGACTGCGTCGCTGTTGATGCGCAGGTTGACCTCCTCCACGATCTGATCGCGCACGGCCGGCTCGATGATGTTGAGCTTGTCGAGCAAGCCGCCGCGCAAATCGTGCGGATCGACCCTGAGATCGATATCGTCGCGGCCGATCTCCGGCGTTTCCAGCCTGATGATGGCCGGATCGTAGGTCCTGACGATGGTGTGCAGCCGTATCGTCACCTGCAGGGTGAAACGCAGGCTGACCCCGACGATCCTGACCGAAAGCGCCAGCCTGCCCTTGATATACAAGCGCATCACCACATCCGGCAGCCGCGCGGCGATCGGGTCCAGCTCGATGCCGTCGAGCGTGAAGACGTATTCGCCCACCAGCATTTCCTTGCCCCTGCGCACGGTACCCGCGACCGGCGCCTCGAACATCGATACCAGCTCGCGACGGATCCGTTCGGGGCTCACCGCCTGCTGAATCAGCTGCCGCCCGAATTGTTCGTAGCTGATCGGCGTCATGGATTGCCGTCCCTGACCCGCATGTGCTGGCGTAGCGCATGCAGGCGGCGCTTGTTCAATTCCTCGCCGACTGCCGCGCCCGTGTAGCCATCGGCCACCACCTCGCGCGCCTGCACGGCGCTGGCGGCCGCGGCGGCATCGCGCAGCAGTTGCAGTGCGGCATAGTCGCGCGTCTCGAAGCCCTTGCGCCCGCGCACGTCGCAGAGGCAGGCGCTCAATGCCTGCTCGAAAATCTCCGGCCGGCGCAGCGCCTGCATGCGCTCCAGAAGGTCGAGCATCGTGCCCGGCCGCAACTCGGCGGCGCGATGCACATTGAGGTGATCGCGCGTGACGATCAGCGCCAGGTCGCGGCACTCGTTGGGCACGCGCAGACGCTCGCAGAACTGCTTCACCAGCGGCAGCCCGCGCATCTCGTGCATGCGATGACTCGGCAACTCTTCACGCGGCGTCGCCGCCTTGCCGAGATCGTGCAGCAGCGCGGCGACGCGCACCGGCAAAGGCGCGTTCATGCCGGCCGCGACATCCACCGCCATCAGCGTATGGATGCCGGCATCGATCTCCGGGTGGTATTTCACCGGCTGCGGCACACCGAACAACGCGTCGAGTTCCGGCATGATCCGCGCCAGCGCGCCACAGTCGCGCAGCGTTTGAAAAAACACGCTGGGCCGCTCGTGCATCAACGCCCGCGCCGTTTCCTTCCAGACACGCTCAGGCACCAGCGCATCGGCTTCGCCCGCCGCGACCATGTTGCGCATCAGTCCCAGGGTTTCATCGGCCACACGAAATCCCAGTGCGGCGAAGCGGGCGTGAAACCGCGCAACCCTGAGGATCCGCACGGGATCCTCGGCGAAGGCCGAAGAGACATGCCGCAGGGTTTTTCCCTCGATGTCGCGCCGGCCGCCGTGGGGGTCGATGAGGCTGCCGTCCTCCGCCTGTGCAATGGCATTGACGGTCAGGTCGCGCCGCACCAGATCATCTTCGAGCGTGACCTCCGGCCCGGTGTAAAAGGAAAATCCGTGGTAACCGCGCGCGGTTTTCCGCTCGGTGCGCGCCAGTGCGTACTCTTCCTGCGTCTGCGGATGCAGGAACACCGGGAAATCCTTGCCCACCGGGCGATAACCCGCGGCCACCATCTGCTCCGGTGTCGCGCCCACCACCACCCAGTCGCGCTCGCGCACCGGCAGTCCCAGCAGGGCATCGCGGACGGCGCCGCCAACCCGATAAGTTTTCACGGTCCCGCCACCGGCTGCATCAGATCCGCCAAGCTCTGCGGCTTGCCGGTTTCGCGCCAGGCAAAGACGCTGACGTGCCAGAGGATGCGCTGGATATAACCACGCGTCTCGTTGTACGGAATGTTCTCGATCCAGATGTCGGCCTCCTGCGGCTTGTCCGGCAGCCAGCGCGCCACCGCACCGGGGCCGGCGTTGTAGGCACCCAGCGCGAGGATGTAGCGACCCTCGAACCGCTTGCGCAACTCGCTCAGGTACGCCGCCCCCAGCGGGATGTTGACTTCGGGCTTGAACAGATCCTCCGCCGTGGGGATCGGCTGTTTCCAGCGTGCGGCGACCGCCCGCGCGGTAGGCAGCAGCAGTTGCAACAGGCCCAGCGCATTGCTGCGGGAGCGCGCCTCCGGGTTGTACAGGCTTTCCTGGCGCAGCACGGCATAAATCCAGGCCGGCGACAGGCCCGTGAGCGCAGCCGCAGTGTTGACCGGCTCGTTGAACGGTAACGGATAGGTCACGTCGAAATCGTTGAAACTGGCGGCGCCCGCCAGCGTCGCGATCGCCTGGGTCGGCCAGTTCCAGCTGGCCGCCATCAGGCCGGCCTGCAGCCGCAGCTCGCGCGGCTGCCCGCTCAATGCCTGGCGCCACTCCGCCGCCGCCCAGTCGTCTTGGTCCACCCGATGCAGTTCACGCGCCCGGATGATCGCCCCATTGGCCTGGAGGGTCGTCCAGACGCTGTCATCGGCTGCCACGAGTTCCGGATGGGGCTGGTAGTCCTGCCGCAGTCGCCAGGCGGCGAGCGGCGCGAACAGGCCGTTTCCCTGGCTGAGCGCGGTGAAAAGCTTTTTCGCCTGTGCGCGACCGGCCTTGTGCTTGTCCAGTGCGCGGGCATACCAATAAATCCAGCGGTCCTGCGTGCGCAGGGACTTGGGCATGTGCGCGATCCAGCTCCGGGCCAGCCGCCACTGGCCGTCCCACAGTGCCGCACGTGCACGCCACTCGAACACACTGTCGTCGGCCAGCCGGTCCGGCACCTGGCGGAAATAGCGCAATGCCTCGGGCCGGCGGCTCAGGCTCAGGCCCACCGCCAGCGCCGCGGTGAACGGCACGGCGTCGTCGCCCTGCAGGTGGCGCGAGCGCAGCAGGGGCCTGTAGAGCTTGAGTGCCGCGTCCGGATCGGATCGCGCGACGCGCGTGAAAGCCGCGAGCAGCGCCTTTGGCTGGACCGCCTCATGAGGATGTTTGAGCAGGCGATTCAGTTCATCGCGCGGCGCGCGCTGCAAGGCCGCCAGCCGCATCAGCGGCGTGGCGATCGCGGCCGGCAGTGACTGCGCTAGGAATTCGGTCAGCTCCGCATTGCCGGCGTCCACCGCCAGCTGCGCCCGCTGTTCGCGCAACTCAGGCGTCAGCCAGCCCTGCTGCGCAATCCAGTCGAAGGCGGGAATGCAGGTCGGCGGCAAGGTCTGCCCGGTCATCCAGATTTTCAGCGCATCGTCGCGCAGATTCGCATCCGGCCCGGTCTTGATCCGGGCCAGCAACTGGATGCAGCGCAAATCGGCGTCGCTGGCGTCGGCGCTGTACGCCTTGAGAAACTCCGGCCAGGCCTCACGCTGCGCCAGGCTGTGCAGCCAGGCCTGACGCAGGTCGCGCGCAACCGGCAGCGCCGGGTACTGGAGCAGAAACGCCTGCACCGAGGCGTCGGTCGCGTTGCCGGGGGCCGCCTGCAACTGCCGCTGCTGGCGTGCAGCCAGCAGATACGGGTACAGCACGTAGGTTCGCAGGCTCTCGGGATCGGCCTGTGCCGTCTCGCCTGCGGCAGCTCGCGTCAGGGCATCGCGGAACTGGGTCCGCACCGCCGCCATGTCCGGGCCATCGGCCGCCGCGCATGAACCGCCCGCGAGCAAGGCCAGTCCTGCCACGCCCAGCAGCAATACCCATCGTTTTACTGGATTTTCAAGCATATCGGCATTGTAGTGGTCCCACTGCTGCGGGGCCATGAACGACGTGTGCGATTCGTGTGCAAAAAGCCCCTGTCCGGCCCATCTAGTCCCAGTGGACGTAAAGCCCCGCAACGGATGCCCTTATAATCCGCGCCTCGTAATCGTCAGCCAGGCACCACATGACCACACTCGTTAAACCCCACGGCGGCGGCGCACTCAAGCCGCTGCTCCTCGAAGGCGCCGCACGCGACGCAGAACTGCAACGCGCCGCGGCCCTGCCGCGCATCGATGTCAGTTCGCGCGAAGCGGGCGACATCATCATGCTCGGCATCGGCGGCTTCACACCGCTGACCGGGTTCATGGGCAAGGCCGACTGGCAGGGGGTCTG
>DATMTG010000081.1:0-5429 GCA_035565075.1 Stenotrophobium sp. | reverse complement strand
GACCGCGCTGGCGTCCGCGTTGTCCGCGCAAGCCCAGTCCGCGCCCGCCACGAGCGGCACCCTGGTCATCGTGCCCGCGTTCGGTGAAGTGAAACATGCCAACGACGAGGCGACCGTCACCTTCGCCGTCGAGGAGCAGGACAAGGATCGCGCGGCAGCCACCGCCCGCGCCAACCAGAAGATGAAGCAGGGCACCGAGATCGTGCGCCGCGAAGATCCGCAGGCGGAACTGAAAACGGTCGGCTATTACACCTACCCCGTCTATCCGGAAGTGCCGGACGGTCCGCGGCCGCTGGTCAATCCGGCCGCGCGCCGCATGCCGATCGGCTGGCGCGTCGGCCAGTCGCTCGAAGTCAAGACGCGCAACCTGCAGGCGCTGCCGAAGACGGTCGCCGCCGCGCAGAAGCTCCTCAACCTGAACGGCATCGACTACCACCTGAGCCCGGAACTGAGCAAGCGCCTGGATGACGAGCGCATCGCGGCCACCTACCGCAACCTGAACGAGCGCATCGCCTCGATCGCGCGCGCGATGGGCCGCAGCGTGAACGACGCCGTCATCGACACGGTCGACTTCGAAGGCAGCGGCAATTACGCCGGCGACCGGGCCGAGGCCGCGCCGATGGCGATGCGCATGTCGGCCAAGCGCGCCGACGCGGCCGAGATGCCGGAGCCGAGCTTCGAGCCGGGCGAGACGACGTTGCAGATGCGGCTCGTGGGCAAGGTGAAGTTCCGCTGATGGTAGCCGTTCGCTAACAGAGGGGCGGCCCACTATAATGGCGTGGTCCGCGCCCCAGGCGCATCGTTAAGAAAAAGAAACCTATGCCGACAAATCCCCGACGCCGCAAACCCGGCGCCATCAAGGCGCCACGCTTCGCCCGCTTCAGCCGCGTCCGCAAGTCCGACGCCGCCGCGGCCCGCCCGCGCCGGGGCATCTACCTGCTGCCCAACGCCTTCACGACGGCGGCGCTGTTCGGCGGCTTCTATGCGATCGTGATGGCGATGAACCAGCGCTTCGACCACGCCTGCTGGGCCGTGTTCATCGCGATGGTGCTGGACAGCCTCGACGGTCGCGTGGCCCGCCTGACGAATACGCAATCCGAGTTCGGCGCGCAGTACGACAGCCTGTCCGACATGGTGTCGTTCGGGGCCGCGCCGGCCCTCGTCATCTACGAATGGTCGCTGCGCGGCCTGGGCAAGCTGGGATGGATCGCCGCCTTCGTCTATTGCGCCGGCGCCGCGCTGCGCCTGGCCCGCTTCAACACGAACATCGAGGTCGTCGACAAGCGCTTCTTCCAGGGCTTGCCGAGCCCGGCGGCGGCGGCACTGGTGGTCGGCGTGGTCATGTTCATGAGCGATCCGGACATCAATATCGAAGCGCGCAAGGTCGACTGGATCTCGTGGAGCATCACGCTGTTCGCCGGCCTGACGATGGTCACCAACATCCCGTTCTACAGCTTCAAGGACGTCAACTTCCGCAAGTCGGTGCCGTTCATCGTCGTCTTCCTGATCGCGCTGGGGCTGGCCCTGCTGGCAATCGCGCCGCAAGTCATCCTGTGGCCGCTGTTCGTCGTGTACGGCCTGTCCGGCTATGCCGTGTACCTGTGGCGCTTTGCCAAGGGCAAGCCCGTCAGCATCATCCAGACGGACGAGGAGACGCTCGATCCCAGCGAGCGGCGCTGAATGGAACGGGACCGCGCGCGGTCCCGTTTGCGTTGCTACCCGGCGTCAGCTCGCCTTGGCGGCGGACTTGCCCTGCTGGCCGACCGGCATGCCGCCCTGGACGCTGCCGCGGAACGTGCCGTCATGCATGTCGGCCTCGGCGCGCACGCCCGCATCCGCGCCGTTACCGCTTTGCAGATTGCCGCGGTGGACGCTGCCGTTGGCGCGCGCTTCCTGGAACGGATCGCGGAAATTCTTGATCGAATCCTGCTGCGTGCGCAGGCTGTGCTGCGTCTCTTCGGATGCGGCGCGCGCCACCTCGTCGGCCAGGTTCTTGGCCGTGCGCGACGTTTCCTGCACGTGCTGCTCGGCCACGCGGGCCAGGTCGACCTGGGAGTCGGCCACGACGCGCGACAGGTGTTGCTGGTAGGCGCGCAGCTTTTCCGCGGCCGGCTGGGCGCGCGCGGCGGCGGCCGAGATGATTTCGGTCGGATGGTTCGTGGTCAGCAATTGCTGGCCCGCGATATTGCTTTCTTCGAGCAGGGTCTGGCTCAGCTGGATGTTGGCGTCGACGATGTTCTGGATCGACCGCGACCACGATTTCGACATGTCGTTGAGGAACGCGACCTGGGCGTCCAGGTGCGAGCGAACGGCGGGCGTGACGGACTGGGAAAACAGGAACATGGATGACCTCGTGAAAGTGGATCCGCTTCGGAAAATGCGACTCGGGAAGAGCGCGCCGTCAGGCTCGCCGATTTCGATGACATTCCGATGACAGATTCAATCGTGCGCACGGTCAGGGCGCAGCCGCCGCGCCGCACGGTTTCGGTCCGCTCGCGTTATCGTTCGCCAGCGCATCCAAGTCATCGGCCGACAATACATGGTTGACATTCAAAAGAATCACGAAGCGGTTGCCGATCTTGCCCATGCCCTCGATGAAGCCGCCCGGAATCCGGGCGCCGAACGCCGGCGGCGGTTCGATCTCGGAGGGTGCGATCTCTACCACGGCATTGACTGCGTCGACGATGACGCCGACGACCCGCTGTCCGCCATGCGCTTCGATTTCGACAATGACGATGCAGGTGCGCTTGGTGACCTCCCTGGCCGGCTTGCCGAAGCGCACCGACAAATCCATGATCGGCACCGCTGCGCCGCGCAGATTGATGACGCCGCGGATACACGCCGGCATCGTCGGCACCGCGGTGAAAGTGCCGTATTCAATGATTTCCTTGATCGCCAGAATGCCGATGGCGAATATTTCACGATCCAGCATGAAGGTGAGGTATTGCGTTTCGTCCGCGGTACTGCTGGTCGCAACAGCACTCACCCGAGGAGGATTTGTCCGAACCAACGTATCCACGCCCGGTCTCCTTGGCTTAGAACCTGGCGAATTGCGATTCATCCGGGGCGCCATCCACCGTGCTCGCCAGATTGGAAATGAGCTTGCGAATGACCGGCTTGCTGGTGATTTCCCTGGGCGTCGTCGACGGGTCGCGCGCGAAAGTCGTTGTCCTGGGACGCTCCGCCGTTGCAAGCTTGAAGAACGCCATCGTCTGCTTCAACTGTTCGGCCTGGCCGCTCATTTCTTCCGCAGTGGCCGCCAGCTCTTCCGAGCTCGATGCATTCTGTTGCATGGTCTGGCTCAACTGGCCCACCGCCGCATTGATCTGGCCTACTCCGGACGACTGCTCTTCCGACGCCGCCGTAATTTCCTGCACCAGGTCCGAGGTTCGTTTAATGTTCGGCACCATTTCATCCAGCTGCTTGCCCGCCGTTTCCGCCATTTTCACGCTGTTGCTCGCCACTTCGCTGATCTCCTGCGCTGCAACCTGGCTGCGCTCGGCCAGCTTGCGCACTTCGGCCGCCACCACCGCGAAGCCCCTGCCATGCTCGCCGGCGCGGGCCGCTTCGATCGCCGCATTCAAGGCCAGTAGATTGGTCTGGTAAGCGATGTCGTCGATGATGCTGATCTTCTTCGCTATCTGGTTCATCGCCGAAACGGTCTCCTTGACCGCTGCACCGCCCTCTATCGCCTCCTGCGCAGCCTTGGTCGCGATGCCGTCGGTGACCTTCGCGTTTTCGGTGTTTTGCGAAATCGACGCGGTCATTTGCTCGATCGCCGCGCTGGTCTGCTCGACGCCGGCGGCTTGCTCACCGGATGCCTGCGACAGCGCCTGGGCGGTGGAGCTGACTTCTTCGGAGGCGTCGGCAAGCGCTTCGGCACCGCGAGAAACCTCGTTCACGACCTCCGCCAGCTTGGCCACCATACTGTTCACGGCGTTCTTCAGCTCGGCAAATGCGCCTTGGTACTCGCCGCGGATGACCTTCGTCAAATCGCCATTTTCCATTCCTCCAAGCACCTGCTGCACCTCCCGCAGCGGTGTGACGATGGCGTCGAGGGCGTTGTTCACGCCTTCGACGATGCGCTTGAAGTCGCCGGTATGGCGGCTTGCGTCCGAGCGCGTTTCGAGCTGGCCGGCTTGCGCTGCCTTGGCCAGCATGCTTGTATCTTCAATCAAGGCCATCAGGTTCGCGCGTACCTGTTCGATGGTCTGATTGATGAACACCTTCTTGCCCGGAAAAGTTTCCAATGGCGCGCTGAAGTCGCCCTCGCCAAAGGATTTCACGCAGGCCATGGCTTTCTTCTTCACCGTGATATGGCCTGCCACCATGTTATTGATGCCTTGGGCCATCGTGCGGAAATCGCCCTCGAACTTCTGTGCATCGATTATCACGTCGATGTCGCCCTTGTCATGCTCCGAGGACATCTTGTTCATTTCGGCAATCAAGCCCTTGAGGTTACCGCGCACTTGCTCGATAGTGTCGTTAATGAACGCCTTCTTTCCGGGCAGCTTGTCCATCGGCGCGTCGAAATTACCGCGGCCGAATTCCCTGATCACGCCCATGGCCATCTTTTTGACGGCAATGTGCGAACCGACCATCGCATTGATGCCTTGCGCCATCAGGCGGAAATCGCCTTCGAATTTCTGCGCATCGATCATCACGTCGATGTCGCCCTTGTCATGCTCCGACGACATCTTGTTCATTTCGGCAATCAAGCCCTTGAGGTTGCCGCGCACCTGCTCGATAGTGTCGTTAATGAACGCCTTCTTGCCGGGCAACTTGTCCATCGGCGCGTCGAAATTGCCGCGGCCGAATTCCTTGACCACGCCCATTGCCAGCTTTTTGACGGCAATGTGCGAACCGACCATCCCGTTGATGCCTTGCGCCATCGCGCGGAAATCGCCTTCGAATTTCTGCGCATCGATCATCGCGTCGATGTCGCCCTTGTCGTGTTCAGCGCTCATCCGGCCCATTTCAACGCGGATCGCCTGCAGGTTGTCCAACAGGCGATTGACTGCGCCGCCCGTCCTGCCCAGGGTTGGCGGCAAGGCGTCGATGTCAACCCGCTCGGAGAGGTCCCCGCTCGCCGCCGCGATGACAATGCGCGTGAGGTTTTTCTCGATGGCTTCGGCGAGCGCGTCCTGCTCAAGCTGTAACTGCCGTGATGTCCTGATCTGAATCATCATAATTCCTGGATGAACAAGTGAAAGGGGTGTTGGACTTAGCGTAATCACATAAAAATGCCGCGCTCATCGTGTTGTATCGACCGATGGAAACGGAATTTTTCGGAAATCTTCGATAAACCACGATGCTCCAAGACGGCGATCACCCTGGTCGTTAACTTTCCAGTCATTATTGCTGCTGGCTGCACGAACGATGGAGTGAGCGGCGCATCTGCAAGTAAATACTACTTTATTTTCCCAGGG
>DATMTG010000080.1:0-2259 GCA_035565075.1 Stenotrophobium sp. | reverse complement strand
ATGCGCCTGCTGTTCCCGCTCGTGATCGTCGCGGTGGCGGCCGACCTGGGCCTGATGGACGTGTGGAACATGGCCTTGCAGGATCCGAAGCAGTACTCGATGCACCTGACGAACCACCACGCGGAAGTGGCGGCATTCGGCGGCATGTTCCTGCTGCTGGTATTCCTGAACTTCCTGTTCGACGAAGAGAAGGAGCACCACTGGCTCGGCCACTTCGAAGAGAAGCTCGGATCGCTCGGCAAGGTGTCGTCGATCGCCGTGATGATCTCGATCGGTGCGCTGATGGCCAGCCTGTCGCTGGTGCCGGAAGCCCAGAAGATGGTCGTGCTGATCTCGGGCCTGTGGGGCATCCTGATCTACGTCGGCGTGGACGTGCTGTCGAACCTGCTCGAGAAGTCGGAAGAGGGCGGCGGCGACGTCGGCGAGATGGTCAAGCGCGGCGGTATCGGCGGCTTCCTGTACCTGGAAGTGCTGGATGCATCGTTCAGCTTCGACGGCGTGATCGGCGCGTTCGCCATCACCAACGACGTCGTGATCATCATGCTGGGCCTGGCGATCGGTGCGATGTTCGTGCGTTCGCTGACGGTGTACCTGGTGGAAAAGGGCACGCTCGACCAGTTCGTGTACCTGGAACACGGCGCGCACTATGCGATCGGTATCCTGGCGTTGATCATGCTGGCCAGTATGAAGTTCCACGTGCCGGAGCTCGTGACGGGTCTCGCGGGTGTCGCCTTCATCGGCGCCTCGGTGTGGTCGTCGATCCGGTATCGCAGGAAGCAGGAAGCGTTGGGTGTGCACACGAAGGAATTGGCGCACGCCGAATGACACGCAATGGTGGGCACCCCGTGCCCACCAAGCGGACCGAAACAAAGAATGCGCGGCGAACGGCAGAACACCAGTTCCCCGCACGTGGCAACAGGGTGTTCAAACCAAACGAAGGAGAACCATCATGGCAATCAGCTTGCAAAAAGGCGGTAACGTCAACCTGTCGAAAGAAGCACCGGGCCTGTCCAGCCTGAAACTGGGCCTCGGCTGGGACGTGCGCGCCACCGATGGCGCGGCGTTCGACCTGGACGGCGTCGCGTTCCTGCTGAACCAGTCGGGCAAGGTCCGCTCGGACGCCGACTTCATTTTCTACAACAACGCCAAGTCGGCCGACGGTTCGGTGGTGCACTCGGGCGACAACCGCACCGGCGCCGGCGAAGGCGACGACGAGAGCATCAGCATCGATCTCACCAAGGTGCCAGCCGACATCGACCGCGTGGTGCTGGCCGTGACGATCCACGAGGGCGACACGCGCCGCCAGAACTTCGGCCAGGTGAGCCGCGCGTTCATCCGCTGCGTGAACGGCGCGAACGACGGCGAGATCGCCCGCTACGATTTGTCCGAAGACGGTTCGACCGAATCGGCCATGATCTTCGGCGAGGTGTATCGTAACGGCGCCGACTGGAAATTCCGCGCGGTGGGCCAGGGCTTCAACGGCGGCCTCGGCCCCCTCGCCAAGAACTACGGCGTAAGCGTTTGAACTAACAATGCCGGCCTGAAAGGAAGTCAACAATGCCAGTGTTTACCGTGACCGGGGACGTCGATCCCTTCCTGCACGTGTCGCTCAAGCGGGGCGAGACCATCTATTGCGAGTCGGATGCGATGGTCATGATGGAATCGACGCTCGACCTCAAGGGCAAGATGAAGGGGGGCCTGGGCAGCGCGCTGATGCGTACCTTCGCCAACGGCGAGTCGTTCTTCCAGCAGCACATCGAAGCGACCCGCGGCGACGGCGACTGCCTGCTGTCGCCCACGCTGCCGGGCGCCATGCAGGTGGTCGACTGCGGCCCGAACCAGTACATCATCAGCGACGGCGCGTTCGTCGCGGCCGGTTCCGGCGTCGACCTGCGCGTGCGCACCCAGAGCCTGGGCAACGCGCTGTTCGCCCAGAGCGGCGGCTTTTTCGTGACCGAGACCTCGGGCAGCGGACAGGTCGTCGTGTCGGGCTTCGGCTCGATGAGCATGCTGGACGTGGAACCGGGCAAGGACGCGATCATCGACAACTCGCACGTCGTCGCCTGGGACAGCACCCTGCACTACGAGATCTCGATCACGACCGGCACCAGCGGCGGCTTCCTGGGCAACCTCATCAACAGCCAGACCAGCGGCGAGGGCATCGTCCTGCGCTTCTCCGGTCGCGGCAAGATTTACGTCTGTTCCCGCAACCGCGCCGCGTTCAAGGCCTGGATGCAGGCGCCCGGGCGCTGACGTTTT
>DATMTG010000079.1:0-7706 GCA_035565075.1 Stenotrophobium sp. | reverse complement strand
CAACGGCGGTTCGGCCGGTTCGGGTTTGGCCTTGGCCGGCGCACCATTGGTGATCCAGGTCAGCATGTCGTAGAAGGTGCGCACGTTGCCGACGTAGGTCACGGTCTCGAAGCCGCGGGCATAGCCGTGGCGCGTGCGGCTGTACCAGCGCGCCTGCGTCAGCAGCGGCAGGCTGTTGCGGACATCGAGCCAGTGGTTCGCATTGCCGCCGGTTTCACGCGTGAGCACGCGTGCGTCGAGCAGATGGCCGAGGCCGATGTTGTAGGCGGCCAGCGCCATCCAGGTCCGGTCCGGCTCCTTGATCGGATCGGGCAGCTGATCGTACAGCTGGGTGTAATACTGCGCGCCGCCGAAGATGCTCTGGGTCGGGTCCTCGCGGTCCTGCACGTTGAGGAAATTGGCGGTGTCGAGCGTCAGCATCATCAGGCCGCGCACGCCGGTCGGGCTGACCGCCTCCGGGTCCCACTGCGATTCCTGGTAGCCCATCGCCGCCAGCAGGCGCCAGTCGACGCCGTACTTCTTGCCGGCTGCCATGAACGCCGAACGGTATTTCGGCAGGCGGCTCTGCACCTGCGACGCCAGCGTCACGGCGCCGAAATAGTTGATGCGCTCGACGTGCCCGAAATAGCGGTCGCGCAGCCGCGCCAGGGTCTTGCCGCTGATGCCGGCGATATAGCTTTGGACGGCGTCGAACAGGCTATCGTCGCCATCGCGCGGCAGGGCCCAGGCCAGGTCCTGTGCGTCGGCCAGGTCGAAGGCGACGCGCAGCCGCGGATAGTAGCGCTGGTTGATCGCGATGATGTCGGAATTGGCGATGGTGTATTGCAGCTGGCCGTTGGCGACTTCGTAGAGCAGCTGTTCGGTTTCCTGGTCGTCGGTCTCGTCCCAGCTCAGGTTCGGGTATTGTTTTTTCAGCGATTCCAGCCGTTCGGCGTGCACGCTGTTGCTGACCACGGTGAGCTTGCCGTGCAGGTCCGCCAGGCTCGATGGCCGCGGATCGCCCATGCGGTAGACCAGTTGCGGTTTCACCGTCAGCAGCGGCTGCGAAAAGCGCACGTGCAGCTCGCGGGACGGGCTGACCGCAAGACCGGCGGCGGCCAGGTTGGCGCGACCGTCCTCGACCATCTCGATCGCCTCTTGCGGACTCTGTGCCACGATCATGTCGAGCTTGACGCCCAGCTGGTCGGCAAAGCCCTGGGCCAGGTCGTAGTCGTAACCCAGCGCGCCCTTGGCGCCGAAGTAGTAGGTCGTCGGACTGTTGATGGTGGCGACCTTGAGCACGCCCTGTGCGCGAATCTGCGTCAGCACGTCCTTGTGCGGCGAGCAGGTCGAGAGCACCGCCAGCAGCAGTGTCGCCGCCAGCAGGCCAAGATTTCGCCTGAGCGACTGCGGGCTCGGACGGTAGGCCAGGATGCGCACGACTGCAGGTCTCATTCAGTGTCTACGCCCCTCCCGGGCCACACCTGGAAAATCCGTGATTCCGCGGTCACGCCCGCACCGGGTCCGCGACGGGCTGGGAATCCTCATGATACTGGCACGCCAACTGCGTTTCCTGCGCCCGTCCCCGGAGACTGCCGGGCGGCCGGCAGCGCTCGTGCGGCTAGCACGGGATTGTCCCGGAAACGTAACACAAGACACGGGCGCGTAGGCAATGAAAGCGTGATTGCCCCGGTCGTGGTCGTTTCCGGTGCAAATTTGCAGCGCACGGGACTTGTGCCTGCTAAAATCCGCGCCTCGCGGAGAGGTGGCAGAGTGGTTGAATGTACCTGACTCGAAATCAGGCGTGCGTTTATAGCGCACCGGGGGTTCGAATCCCCCCCTCTCCGCCATCTCGTTCATAAGTCGGTCAAGCTGCAACCATCAACCTGAAGGGTTCGTGATGCCAGAAACGCATGCAATGACCGGGGGGGCGGGCAAGACTTGCAACTCGAGCCTGCTGATCCTGTTCTGGATCCTGGTCGCTGCACTGTGGTTCGGCTCTCTGACCGCGCGCGACCTCGCCGGCACCGACGAGGGCCGCTACTCCGAAATCGCACGTGAAATGGCCGTCAGCGGCGATTACGTCACGCCGCGCCTGAACGGCCTCAAGTATTTCGAAAAGCCGGCGCTGCAATACTGGGTCACCGCGCTGTCGTTCAAGGCGTTTGGCCAGTCCGAGTTCGTGGCGCGCCTATGGCCGGGACTGTTCGGTTTTCTGTCGGTGCTGGTGGTGGGGTTCACCGCGCGCCGTCTGTGGGGGCTGATGGCCGGCCGCATGGCCGCGATGACCACCGTGAGCATGGTCTGGATGCAGGGGGTCAGTCATGTCATCACGGTCGACATGGCGGTGAGTTTCTTCCTGACCGTCGCGCTCTGCGGATTTTTGCTCGCGCAGGACGACCGCACGCCGGAATCCGAGCGCCGACCGTGGATGCTGCTGGTGTGGGCGGCAATGGCGGCTGCGGTGCTGAGCAAGGGCCTGATCGGCATTGTCATCCCGGGTGCCGCGCTGGTGTTCTACAGCCTGTGTTACCGCGACTGGAAACCCTGGACGCGGATGCAGTGGATCTGGGGGCCGGTGGTGCTGCTGGCATTGGCGGCACCGTGGTTTGTGCTGGCGTCGATGCGCAATCCCGAGTTCGCGCACTTCTTCTTCATCCATGAACACTTCGAACGCTTCATGACTCATGAAGCGCATCGTCCCGGGGCCTGGTGGTATTTCGTGCCGATCCTGGTGGGCGGTCTGCTGCCGTGGGTCACGCTGCTGCCGTCGCTGACGCGCTACGCCGCCGCGCCGGAAGCCGGCGTACGTTTCCAGGCCAATCGCCTGCTGCTGGTCTGGTGCGCATTCATCTTCCTGTTTTTCAGCATGTCGAACTCGAAGCTGCCGGGCTATATCCTGCCGATGTTTCCGGCGCTGGGGTTGCTGCTGGGGCGCATGCTGGACAAGTCGCCGGAGGATATCCTGCGACGGCATGCGTGGATCATTGCCGCGCTGTTCACGGCGGGCGCGATTTATGCGCCGTTTTTCGGCCGTACCGGCAGTGCGCGCACGCCGATGGAATACAACCACGCCGCTTCGCACTGGGTCATCGCCGCTGCCTTGACGGTGGCGGTGCTGGCTGTTCTTGCCGCAGGCGCGGCACGGCGTTCGCGCAAGCAGGTTTCGGTGATGTGGCTGAGTCTGGCCGGCGCGGCTTTTGCTGCAATCGCCATGTTCGGCTATCAGGTTTACTCGCCGGTGGTTTCGGCCAAGAATGCGGCGCTGGCAATGCGGCCCTATCTCAAGGCCGACACGCCGGTGTACGCGGTGTCGGGTTACGACCAGACCCTGCCGTTCTACCTCAAGCGCACCGTGACGCTGGTCGATTATGTGGACGAGTTCAAGCTCGGCGAGACCGTCGAGCCGCAGCTGTGGATTCCGACGCTGGATGAATTCGCACAGCGCTGGAGGGCCGAGCCGGAGGCGCTGGCGCTGACCGGCGAGGCGACCTACGAGCAACTGGCTAAAATGGGCCTGCACATGACCGTCATCTATCGCGACCCGCGTCGTCTGGTGATCAAGAAACCATGAAACCGCTCGTCTTCGCGCTGGTCATCTTCGGCGTCATGCTCAACGCGGCCGCGCAGCTGCTGCTCAAGGCCGGCACCCGCGCCATCGGCCAGTTCGATTTCAGTCTCGCCAACATCTGGCCGGTGGGCTGGTCGCTGGCGACCAATCCCTACATCTTCGGCGGGCTGAGCTGTTACGTGGTCAGCGTGGTGATCTGGATCATGGCGCTGTCGCGTGTCGAGGTCAGCATCGCCTACCCGATGCTGTCGCTGGGCTACGTGGTCAACGCGTTTTTTGCGTGGTGGCTGTTCGGCGAGGCGCTGACGGTGATGCGACTGGCCGGAATGGGCGTCATCATCGTGGGGGTCTACATGGTGGCGCGGAGCTGACATGGCGTTCCTGCCGTTTACCCGCCCGACGATCGACGAGGACACCATCGCCGCTGTCGGCGAAGTGCTGCGCTCGGGCTGGATCACCAGCGGGCCGAAGGTCAAGGAACTGGAAACGGCATTGTCGGCGCGCTACAACGGCCGGCCGGTGCGCGTGGTCAATTCCGCCACCGCCGCGCTGGAGCTCGCGCTGCGCCTGTGCGGCATCGGCGCTGGCGACGAGGTCATCACCACGCCGATGTCCTGGGTCGCGACCGCCAACGTGATCCTGACCGTGGGTGCGACGCCGGTGTTCGTCGATGTCGATCCGCACACGCGCAATATCAATCTCGATCTGCTTGAAGCGGCGATCACGCCGCGGACCCGCGCGATCATCCCGGTGGATCTCGCCGGGCTGCCGGTGGACCGCGACCGGCTTTACGCGATTGCGCGGCGCCACCAGTTGCGCGTGATCGAGGATGCCGCGCAGGCCATGGGCGCCAACTGGCAGGGCCGCGAGATAGGCAGTGAGGGCGATCTGGTGTCGTTCAGCTTTCACGCCAACAAGAACCTCACCACCACCGAGGGCGGCTGCCTGGTGATGAACACCGAGGACGAGGCGCGGCTGTTCGAGAAGCTGCGCCTGCAGGGCGTGACGCGCTTTGCCGATGGCGGCATGGACGTCGACGTGCTCGGCGGCAAATGCAACCTCACCGACCTGGCGGCGGTGATCGGCGTGCACCAGTTGCGCCAGCTCGATGGGTTCAATGCCAGGCGCCGCGAACTGGCGCGCGAATATTTCCGCTGCTTCGAGCGGCAACTCGGCTGCACGCTGCCGCCGGAGGATTTCGCGCAGAGCAACTGGCACATGTTCCAGCCGCTGCTGCCGCTGGAAAAAATGCACATCACGCGCGGGCAGTTCATCGAAAAAATGAAGGCGATGGACATCGGCGTCGGCGTGCACTATCCGGCGATGCACCTGTTCACGCTGTACCGCGCCCGTGGTTTTCGCGAGGGCCAGTTTCCGCACGCCGAGCGCATCGGCCGCAGCACGGTGACGCTGCCGCTGTTTCCGGCAATGACCGCTGCCGACGTGCAGCGGGTCTGCACGGCCGTTTCATCGACCCTGAGAGCCGCATCATGACCGCCACCACGACTCCCGAACTCAGCGTCATCATTCCCGTCTACAACGAGGAGGCGGTGCTCGAGGCCTTGTTCGCGCGGCTCTACCCGTCGCTGGACGCGCTGAAGATCAGCTACGAGGTGATTTTCATCAACGACGGTTCGCGCGACCGCAGTGCCGGGATGCTGTCGGCGCAATACGAAAAGCGGCCCGACGTGACGCGGGTGATCCTGTTCAACGGCAACTTCGGCCAGCACCGCGCCATCCTCGCCGGTTTCGAACATGCGCGCGGCGCACGTGTGGTGACGCTCGATGCCGACCTGCAGAACCCACCAGAGGAAATCGGCAAGCTGCTGGCGAAGATGGACGAGGGTTACGACTATGTCGGCTCGATCCGCGAGCAGCGCAACGACTCGGTCTGGCGGCATGTCGCCTCGCGCATCATCAACATGGTGCGCGACAAGATCACCAATATCCGCATCACCGACCACGGCTGCATGATGCGCGCCTACGACCGTCGCATCGTCCAGACCATCAACCAGTGCCAGGAGATGAACACCTTCATCCCGGCACTGGCGTATTCGTTCTCGCAGCATCCGACCGAGGTCACCATCAAGCACGAGGAGCGCTTCGCCGGCGAGTCCAAGTATTCCTTCTACAAGCTGATCCGCCTCAACTTCGACCTGATGACCGGCTTTTCGCTGGTGCCGCTGCAGTTCTTCTCGATGGCCGGCATGATCATCTCGCCGCTGTCCGGCCTGCTGGTGCTCTACATGCTGGCGCGCCGCGTCATCATCGGCCCGGAAGTGGATGGCGTGTTCACCCTGTTCGCGATCGTCTTCTTCATGCTCGGCATTGCCCTGTTCGGCATCGGCATGCTCGGCGAATACATCGGCCGCATCTACCAGGAAGTGCGTCAGAGGCCGCGCTACCTGATCGCCGCCGTGCTGGAAAAGAAGGACGCCTGAGCCATGCCTTCTGCAGTCGTCTTCGCTTATCACAACGTCGGTGTGCGCTGCCTGTCGGTGCTGCTGGCCGGTGGCGTGGACGTGAAGCTGGTTGTGACCCACGAGGATTCGGCCGGTGAGAACATCTGGTTCGGCAGCGTCAAGGCGCTGGCGCAGACGCACGGCATCCCCGTGATCGCGCCGGCCGATCCGCATGATGCGGCAACGCGGGCGCTGCTCGAGGTGGCGGCGCCGGATTTCCTGTTCTCGTTCTATTACCGCCACATGCTCAAGCCGGCGATCCTGAATCTGCCGAAGCGCGGCAGTTACAACATGCACGGTTCGCTGCTGCCGAAATACCGCGGCCGCGTGCCGATCAACTGGGCGGTGATCCACGGCGAAAGCGAAACCGGCGCCACTCTGCACGAGATGGTCGAGAAGCCGGACGCCGGCGCCATCGTCGACCAGATGGCGGTGCCGATCCTGCCGGACGACACCGCCGAAGAAGTGTTCGGCAAGGTGCTGGTGGCTGCCGAGATCGTGCTGCACCGCTGCCTGCCTTCGCTGCTGGCCGGCACCGCGAAAACGACGCCGATGGACCTGTCCAGGGGCGCATACTTCGGCGGTCGCAAGGCCGAGGATGGCCGTATCGACTGGATGCAATCCGCCGCCGCCATCCACAACCTCGTGCGCGCGGTGACGCATCCGTATCCCGGTGCGTTCAGCGATCTGCCACAAGGCAGGCTGGTGATCTGGCGCACGCTGCCGGCGCACGCTACCGCGATCGGAGCGCCTGCGCTGTTCGTGGAGCACGGCCAGTTGCTGGCACGCTGCGGCGATGGCCGCTGCCTGCGGCTGCTGTCGGCGGAACTCGCCGGCACCGCATTGGATGCTGCTGCTTTTGCGCTACGCTTTGGCGACACCACGCTGCCGCTGTCGGGCTGAACCATCTCCACCGCTATCCGGGCCTCCCCATGAAAAAAATCCTGATCCTCGGCGTCAACGGCTTCATCGGCCACCACCTGTCCAAGCGCATCCTCGAGACGACCGACTGGCATGTCTACGGCATGGACATGAGCACGGACCGCATCAGCGATCTGCTGGGCAAGCCCAACTTCCACTTCTTCGAAGGCGACATCACCATCAACAAGGAGTGGATCGAATACCACGTCCGCAAGTGCGACGTGGTGCTGCCGCTGGTCGCCATCGCCACGCCGGCCACCTACGTGCAGCAGCCGCTGCGCGTGTTCGAGCTCGACTTCGAGGCCAACCTGCCGATCGTGCGGCAGTGCGTGAAATACAAGAAGCGCATCCTGTTCCCGTCGACCTCCGAGGTCTACGGCATGTGCAAGGACGGCGAGTTCGATCCGGATGCCTCCGACATGGTCTACGGCCCGATCAACAAGCCGCGCTGGATCTACGCCTGCTCGAAGCAGCTGATGGACCGCGTGATCCACGGCTACGGCATGAGCGAAGGACTGAACTACACCCTGTTCCGCCCGTTCAACTGGATCGGCGCCGGCCTCGACAACATCAACACCGCCAAGGAAGGCAGCTCGCGCGTCATCACCCAGTTCCTCGGCCATATCGTGCGCGGTGAGCCGATCAAGCTGGTCGACGGCGGCAGCCAGAAGCGCGCCTTCACCTACATCGGCGACGGCATCGACGCGATGATGAAGATCATCGAGAACAAGGACGACAAGGCGCGCGGCCAGATCTACAACATCGGCAATCCG
>DATMTG010000078.1:0-3083 GCA_035565075.1 Stenotrophobium sp. | reverse complement strand
GGTTCAGGGGATTGAGCGGCGCATCGAGCCGCAAGCGCCGGGGCAGATCCGGGTTGCTCAGGAACGCCCGGCCGAAGGCGACCGCGTCGGCGGCGCCGCTGTCGATGGCGGCCAGCGCCATCGTGCGGGTGTAACCGTTGTTGGCGATGTAGCTGCCGCCAAAGCGCCGGCGTGCGTCACCGAAATCGAAACCGTCGAGTGCGCGCGACACCTGCGTGTCGCCCTCGATGAAATGCAGGAACGCAATCCGGCGCAGCGACAGGGCGTCGACCAGCGCGCCATACAGCGCCTGCGGCTGGCTGTCCTGCGGGCAGTTGTTGGCGTGCGTCACCGGCGACAGGCGGATGCCGACGCGACTGGCGCCGAACACGGCGCTGGCGGCATCCACCACCGCCAGCGTCAGGCGCATGCGGTTTTCGATGCTGCCGCCGTACTCGTCGCGGCGATGGTTGGTGGCGTCGCGCAGGAACTGTTCCAGCAGATAACCGTTGGCGCCATGGATCTCGACGCCGTCGAAGCCGGCGCGCCGGGCGACTTCCGCCGCATGACGGTAGTCGGCGATCAGCCCGGGAATCTCCTCGGTCGCCAGTGCACGCGGTGCGACGCGTTCGCGCTTGCCGCCGGGCGTGCTGGTGTTGCCGGGCAGCAGCACGCCGGAGGGCGAAACCGGCAACTGCCCGCCGGGTTGCAGGTCGGGATGCGACACCGCGCCGACGTGCCAGAGCTGCGCGACGATTTTTCCGCCCGCTTCATGCACGGCGGAAGTCACCAGCCGCCAGCCGCTTTCCTGCTCGGCGCTGTAGATGCCCGGCGCGCCCATATAGCCCTTGCCCTGCGCCGAGATCTGCGTCGCCTCGCTGATGATCAGGCCGGCGCCTGCGCGCTGGCGGTAATAGGTGGCGTTGAGTGCATGCGGCGCGTCGCTGCCAGGCGTCGAACGGCAACGGGTCAGCGGCGCCATGAACACGCGGTTGGCGCAGTCGATCGCACCGATCCTGACAGGCGAGAACAGACCGGCACGGGCGGTGCTGTCGGGCATGGGAAGTCCGGTCGGCGAGGGGCGATTGCGGGTCAGAGGATGTAGCGGCTCAGGTCCTGGTCGCCGGCGAGCTTTTCCAGCTTGCCGTCGACGTAGCCGGCGTCGATGTTCAGCCGCGTGCCCGATTTGTCCGGCGCGTCGAAGGCGATTTCCTCCATCAATCGCTCCATCACCGTGTGCAGCCGCCGCGCGCCGATGTTCTCGGTCCGCTCGTTGACCTGCCACGCGGTTTCGGCGATGCGGCGCAGACCGTCCGTGGTGAACTCGATGCCGACGCCTTCGGTCTGCATCAGCGCACGATACTGGTCGGTGAGCGAGAAATTCGGCTCGGTGAGGATGCGCACGAAGTCCTCGGTCCTGAGCGCTTCCAGCTCGACGCGGATCGGCAGGCGGCCCTGCAACTCGGGAATCAGGTCTGAAGGCTTGGCGACGTGGAAGGCGCCGCTGGCCACGAACAGGATGTGATCGGTGCGCACCGAGCCGTACTTGGTGGTCACGGTGCAGCCCTCGATCAGCGGCAGCAGATCGCGCTGCACGCCTTCGCGCGAAACGTCGGCGCCGGCGTATTCGCCGCGCTTGCAGACCTTGTCGATCTCGTCGATGAAGACGATGCCGTTCTCCTCGACGTTGCGCAGCGCATGGCTGCGGATCGCATCCTCGTCCACCAGCTTGGCGGCTTCCTCGTCGGTCGCCTGCTTCAGCGCGTCGCTGATCTTCATCTTGCGGCTGTGCGTCTTGCCCTGGCCGATGTTGGCGAACATCGACTGCAACTGGCTGGTCATCTCTTCCATGCCCGGCGGACCCATCAGCTCGACCCGCGCACCCGGCGCATTGAGCTTGATCTCGATCTCGGTGTCGTTGAGCTTGCCTTCGCGCAACTGCTTGCGGAACACCTGTCGCGCCGCACCGTTCTCCTTCTCGCGCTGGTTCGAGGCCTCGCCGAAATCCTTGGGCGGCGGCAGCAGCACGTCGAGGATGCGATCCTCGGCGGCGATCTCGGCCTTGCTGCGCACCTGCTGGGTCGCCAGCTCGCGCGCCTGCTTGACCGCGATGTCCATCAGGTCGCGGATGATGCTGTCGACGTCCTTGCCGACGTAGCCGACCTCGGTGAACTTGGTCGCCTCGACTTTCACGAACGGCGCCTGCGTCAGGCGCGCCATGCGCCGCGCGATCTCGGTCTTGCCGACGCCGGTGGGCCCGATCATCAGGATGTTCTTCGGATGGATTTCGGCGCGCATGTCCTTGTCCACCTGCTGCCGGCGCCAGCGGTTGCGCAGGGCGATCGCCACCGCGCGCTTGGCGTCGTCCTGGCCGACGATGTGCTTGTCGAGTTCCTGCACGATTTCGCGCGGCGTCATCATGACCGCGAGTTCATTGTTGGATTCAGTCATTTCAGATATCACTGGTTGTTTGCCGGGACGCCGGAGCCTGCATCAGGCACCGAGCACTTCAACCGTCAGGTGATGGTTGGTATAAATGCAGATGTCGGCGGCGATATGCAACGCCTTCTCGACGATCTGCTTCGCGTCCAGCTCCGTGTTCTCGACCAGCGCGCGCGCCGCGGCGGTCGCGAACGAACCGCCGGAGCCGATGGCGATGACGCCATGCTCCTCCGGCTCCATCACGTCGCCGTTGCCTGACACCATCAGCGAGGTCTCGCCGTCGGCGACGATCAGCAGCGCTTCCAAGCGGCGCAGGGCGCGGTCGCTGCGCCAGTCCTTGGCCATCTCCACCGCCGAGCGGGTGAGGTTGCCGCCGTGTTTTTCGAGCTTGCCCTCGAAGCGCTCGAACAGCGTGAAGGCATCGGCGGTGCCGCCGGCGAATCCGGCCATCACCTTGTCGTTGTAGAGCCGTCGCACCTTGCGGGCGTTGCCCTTGACACGGGTGTTGCCCATCGAAACCTGGCCATCGCCACCCAGCGCAACCTGGTTGCCGCGGCGCACGCAAAGGATGGTCGTGCCGTCAAACTGCTTCATCGGGAGAATCCGTGGAGGGAGGTCGTTTGATATTGGGGACGTCCACCGGCCATTTCAAGGACAAAAAA
>DATMTG010000077.1:0-6366 GCA_035565075.1 Stenotrophobium sp. | reverse complement strand
GGTTTGACACGCTGGAGCAGAACATGGCGCAGCAAGAAGCCGCCCTCAAGACGCTGACGACGCGCTGCTGCATCGCCGGCGGCGGGCCGGCCGGCATGATGCTTGGCCTGCTGCTGGCGCGCGCCGGCGTCGAGGTCGTCGTGCTGGAAAAGCACGCCGATTTCCTGCGCGATTTCCGCGGCGACACGATACATCCCTCGACCTTGGAGGTGATGCACGAGCTGGGCCTGCTCGAGGATTTCCTAAAGCGTCCACATGACCAGGTGACGCAGCTCGACGCGCAGATCGGCACCGAGCAACTCTCCGTCGCTGATTTCTCGCATCTACCAACGCACTGCAAATTCCTGGCGCTGATGCCGCAGTGGGATTTTCTTAATTTCATCGCCGAGCACGCACGCGCATTTCCAGCGTTCCAACTACAGATGCAAGCTGAAGTGACTGATTTGCTACGCGACAGCGAACGCATCGTCGGCGTGCAGGCGCAGACTCCACTGGGCGCGCTGGAAGTACATGCCGATCTTGTGATCGGCGCCGACGGCCGCCGCTCCACTGTGCGTAGCAAGGCCGGTCTGGCGGTGCAAAACATCGGCGCGCCGATCGACGTGCTGTGGTTCCGACTGTCGCGCCGCGCCGACGATCCGGCGCAGACTTTTGGGCGTGTCGATATCGGGCACTTCATGATCATGCTCAACCGCGGCGATTACTGGCAGTGCGCCTACGTGATTCCCAAGGGCGGCTACGACGCCGTGCGCGCGCGCGGCCTGCCGCAATTCCGCGACACTCTCGCAGCGCTGCAACCTTACCTGCGCAGCCGCATGGAAGAACTGGCTGCTTGGGACGATGTCAAGCTGCTGACGGTGGCGGTGGATCGCCTGCGGCAGTGGTACCGGCCGGGACTGCTGTGCATCGGCGATGCGGCGCACGCGATGTCGCCGATCGGCGGCGTCGGCATCAACCTGGCGATACAGGATGCCGTGGCCTCCGCCAACCTGCTGGCGCCGGTTCTGCGCCGCGGCGCGCCGGCGCTGCGCGATCTGGCTGCGGTGCAGCGACGCCGGATGTTGCCGACGCGCATGACGCAGCGCCTGCAGGTGCTGGTGCAGAACCGCGTCATCAGCCGCGTGCTCGCCAGCGGCAAACCTTTGCGATTGCCGTGGCCGCTCAAGCTGCTGCGCGCGTGGCCGTGGTTGCGGCGGCTGCCGGCACGCATCGTCGGTCTGGGTTTCCGGCCCGAACATGTCCGGGCCACGCCGGTTCCGAAATCGACGGTGCGCGACTGAACGGCGCACGCCTCAGTTCATGCCGATGGCATCCATCAGGTCGGACGCCTGCGCGCAGGACTCTTCCCATGCGGCGCGTTCCTTCGACAGTACCGCGTCACCGGCATTTCCGGCTTCCAGCCGTTCGACCTTGCGCTTGTGCTGCGCACAGATTTCACGCGCATGCTCGACCTGCGCATGCGTCACGATGGGTTTTGCAGTCGTCGATGCAGCGGCGTCGGCAGCCGCGGGGCGGGCGGTGAACAGCAGCGCCAGCGCGGCCAGTGTCAGGATCAGCAGGGAAACATGCGCGGGCGCTTTTTGCCGCTGATCAGCCGTCATGATGGGCGAGGTTTTCATGGTCATGCTCCTGAAAATACGCGCTGCCGGTTTGACCGCGCCGGACGGCCGGAGTTCGCGTTCAGGGTTCAGCGGCTTTCGCGACGCGACTGCAGTCCGAGGTTGGAAACCACGAACGGTGTCAGGTAGTTGAGTGCCAGCTTGAGCGCGATGGCGGCGCTCCATTGTCCTTGCAGCAGGAGATCGCCCAGATTGAACGCCGTCAGCCAGCTGCCGACCGCCAGCGCAATCAGGCCGGTGCGGCGCAGGTGCGCGGGCTCGATGAACGTGTGCCAAGCCTTGAGCCATCGTTTCCGGTCCATGCCGCATGGTACTCAAAAATGCACTGCGGCTTGACCGGGGAAGGCTCTGGCAGCGCCACGGCGGTGGGGAATATCAGTCTTCCAACACTTCCGCATTGAGGTCGTAGGCATCGGCCTGGATCACGCGTGCCTTGACGATCTGGCCGGTGCGCAGCGGGCGGTCGCAGGAGAGATAGACCTTGCCGTCGATCTCCGGCGCATCGGCCCACGAGCGACCAGTGACGGCCTCGCCGCCGGTTTCATCGACCAGCACTTCCAGCGTCTTGCCGATCTTCGCTTTCAGCTTCGCGGCGCTGATTGCGGCCTGCACCCGCATGAAGCGGTCGTAGCGGTCCTGCATCACGTCGTCCGGCACGACGCCGGGCAGGGCGTTGGCGCTGGCGCCGTCGACCGGCGAGTATTTGAAGCAACCGACGCGGTCGAGCCGGGCTTCCTGCAACCAGCCCAGCAGTTCCTCGAAATCATCCTCGGTCTCGCCGGGAAAACCGACGATGAAGGTGCTACGCACGGTGATGTCGGGGCAGATACTGCGCCAGGCAGCGAGGCGCCTGAGCGTGTTCTCGGCGGCGGCGGGGCGCTTCATCGCCTTGAGCACGCGCGTGCTGGCGTGCTGAAACGGCACGTCGAGATAGGGCAGGATTCTGCGTTCCGCCATCAGCGGGATGATGTGATCGACGTGCGGGTAGGGATAGACGTAGTGCAGCCGCACCCAGGCCCCGAGTTCGCCGAGACCCACGCACAGGTCGCGCATGCGGGTTTCGTATTCGCGGTCGCGCCAACTGGCCTTCGCATACTTGAGATCGAGGCCGTAGGCGCTGGTGTCCTGCGAGATCACCAGCAGTTCCTTCACGCCGGATTTCACCAGGCGTTCGGACTCGCGCAGCACCTCATCCACCGGCCGGCTGCGCAGCTTGCCGCGCATCGAGGGGATGATGCAGAAACTGCACTTGTGGTTGCAGCCCTCGGAAATCTTGACGTAGGCGTAGTGCCTGGGCGTGAGCTTGATGCCTTGTGGCGGCAGCAGGTCCATGAACGGATCGTGCTGCGGCGGCAGCGCCTGGTGCAGCGCATTCATCACCGTGCCGTAGTCCTGCGGGCCGCTGATCGACAGCACGTCCGGGAATTTTTCGCGGATCAGTTCGCTCCGGGCGCCGAGACAGCCGGTGACGATGACCTTGCCGTTCTCTGCCATCGCCTCGCCAATGGCGTCGAGAGACTCGGCCACCGCACTGTCGATGAAGCCGCAGGTGTTGACCACCACCACGTCGGCGGCGTCGTAGGTCGGCACGGTTTCATAGCCTTCGGCGCGCATCTGCGTGAGGATGCGTTCGGAGTCCACCAGCGCCTTGGGACAGCCGAGGGAGACGAAGCCGACCTTGGGGCTGGCGGGCTTGCGGGGACGGGTGCGGGAGGCGGGGCGGACTGCGGACATACGAAACCTGCTGTAACAATGCGCCATTTTATCAGTCCATCCCATAAGACGTGCGTTGCCGGTGTTAGGCTGCATCCGGAACCCGCTGTCGGGCCGTATGGACGTGTTTACAGGAGTACTGGATGAGTGGCTATTACCAATCCGAAGACCTCGCCAAATTTGGCAATATCGGCCAGCACGGCAAGCTGCTCGCGGACGATTTCTTCAAGTACTACGGGGATGCTGTCGGCAGCGATGGCGCGCTGACCAGGCGCGAAAAGGCGCTGATCGCGCTGGCGGTGGCCCATTCCGAGAAATGCCCCTATTGCATCGACGCCTACACCACCGCCTGCCTGGAGAACGGTTCGAATCCCGAGCAGATGATGGAGGCGGTGCACGTCGCCGCGGCGATGAAGGCCGGCATCACGCTGGTACACAGCGTGCAGATGCAGAACCAGCTGAAGAAGCTCGTGCTCTGACATGAGTGTCGTATCGCTCGCCGAACTGAGTCCTTCGCGGCACGATTTTGCGACGCAGCTGCGCACGCACGGGCTGGCGCTGCCGCCGCTGGCGATCGACACCCTGCAGGTGAACATCACCAAGCTGTGCAACCAGGCCTGCCGCCATTGCCATGTCGATGCCTCGCCCGCGCGTACCGAGCGGCTGTCGCGCGCCGGCGTCGAGAAATGCCTGGAAATCCTGGCGGCGCACCCGCAGATCAGGACCTTGGACCTCACCGGCGGCGCGCCGGAGCTGCATCCGGATTTCGATGAATTCGTCGAGCGTGCGGTCGCGTTGGGCCGGCACGTGATGGTGCGGCACAACCTCACCGTGCAGTTCGACGGGCATCCCGGGACCGGTGAGCAAAAGCAGTACCTGCCGGAGTTTTTTGCGAAAAATCGCGTCGAGGTGATCTCCTCGCTGCCCTACTACCAGGAGTATTTCACCGATGCGCAGCGTGGCGACGGCGTATTCCAGAAAAGCCTCGAAGGCATCCGGCGGCTCAACGCGCAAGGCTACGGCATCGACGGTAGCGGCCTGCTGCTGAACCTGGTGTACAACCCGGTCGGCCCCTACCTGCCGCCGCCGCAGGCTGCGCTCGAGGCCGACTACAAGCGCGAACTGCAGACGAAGTTCGGGCTGATGTTCAACGGCCTGTTCACCATCACCAACATGCCGATCAACCGCTTTCGCCTGCACCTGGAGAAACGCGGGCAATACGACGCGTACATGGACAAGCTGCTGGCGGCGTTCAACCCGGCGGCTGCGCAGGGGGTGATGTGTCGCAACCTGGTCAGCGTCGACCACAACGGCGAAATTTTCGATTGCGATTTCAACCAGCAGCTCGGCATGCGGGTCTTCGGCCCGCAGAAGGCGGCGACGATTTTCGATTTCGATTTTGACGCGCTGCTCCGGCGAGATATCCGCTGGGGGTCACATTGCCTGGGCTGCAGCGCCGGTGCCGGCAGCAGTTGCGGCGGTGCGACCGCCTGACGGCTCGGCTAGAATCCCGCACCGTCAAATTTCCGGAATCCGTATGCGCAAATTGCGTGGCTTGCTGTGCATGGCGTGGGGCATCGCGTCGCTCCTGCCGCAGGCGGCATCCGCCGGGTCGGCCGTCACCGGCGTCAGCGCCCACGCACGGCCGGCGCAGTATCGCGGCGACTGCCCGGCGCCGCTGGAGTTCGTCGGTACCGTCAAGCTTGGTCGTCATCCGGTGGTGCTGGAGTACGTCTGGGAGCGCAGTAACCACACGCGCTCCGAAGTGCGGCGTATCCAGGCGCGCAGCGCGAAGCAGATACTCACCGATGCCTGGGGCGTCGGCGGGCCGCCCGGAAAGATGCAGGTCTGGGAGAAGCTCACCATCCTGTCGCCCGACATGATCAGCTCGGGGCAGGCGCGGGTCGAGGTCGACTGCCGCTAGCCGTTACAATGGCGCGCATGAAATTCAGTCTGCAGAAATTTTTCCAGTCCAGCCCGGAGCAGGGGCCGCCGGACGAACGGATGCAACGCCTGGCAGTGACGCAGTTGCTGCTGGAGATTGCACGCGCGGACATGAAGTCCGACGCGGTCGAAATTGCCGCCATCCGCAAGCATCTGGCGCAGGCATATGATCTCGACGATGCAGCTCTGGATGAGTTGATGCAGACTGCCAGCGAGCGCGTCGGGGCGGCGGTTTCACTGTACGACACCGTGAACGTGATCAACCAGCGGCTGGACGCAGAGGGCAAGGCCAGGCTGGTCCGCGCCTTATGGCAGGTGGCGTATGCCGATGGCCATCTCGACCCCTACGAAGAAGCGATGCTGCGGCGGCTCGCGGATCTGCTGTACGTCTCGCACGACACCTTCATCCAGGAAAAACTGAAACTCCTGGATGGCTGAGCGGGGCGGATTTCCCGACCTCAGGCGGGCTCGCGCCGCCACTGCACTTCTTGTCCGCCGTCCTGCCGCGCCAGCGTGCGTGCGGCGGTGAACAGGTAATCGGACAGGCGATTGGCATAGCGCAGGCTCAGCGGGTTGCCCGGCTCGTTCTCATGCAGCGTCCACAGCGCGCGTTCGACGCGACGCGCCACGGCGCGAGCCAGATGCGCCGCAGCGGCGGCAGGATTGCCGCCGGGCAGGACGAATTCCTTGAGCGGCGGCAGCGTCTGGTTGAGCGCGGCGACGTCGTCTTCCAGCCTTGCGATATCGGCTTCACCCATCAGGGCTGCCGGGGGCATCGCCAGCTCGCCGCCGAGATTGAACAGCTCGTTCTGCACGCGCGAGACGCTGGCGCGGATCGCGTCAGGCAGCGGCAACGTCAGCAGCGTGCCGAGCTGGCAGTTGAGCTCATCGACTTCGCCGATGGCGTGGATGCGCAAGGAGGCTTTGCTGATGCGATCGCCGGTGGCGAGGCCGGTGGTGCCGCTATCGCCGGTGCGGGTGACGATCTTGCTGAGTCGGTGGCCCATGGGATTTGTGGTGCAGGGTTTGGAGCAGTTTAACAGCCGGGAAACGGCCACCCGCTGTGACCGCTGCGATGAAAAATGATGTT
>DATMTG010000076.1:0-7905 GCA_035565075.1 Stenotrophobium sp. | reverse complement strand
CACATCCACATAGCTCAGCACCTTGCCGGACTTGATGCCCTCGTCCTGGCCCTTGATATGCGGATTACGTGGGGTGACGCCGGTGGCGAGGATCACTTCATCGTAGCCGGCCTTGAGCAGATCATTGGCAGAGATTCGCGTCCTGAGGTGCAGCTTGACGCCCGTGGTGTCGATCTTGCGCTGGAAATAACGCAGCGTCTCGCTGAATTCTTCCTTGCCGGGGATCGTCTTGGCCATGTTGAACTGGCCGCCGATGCGCTCGGCGGAATCGAACAGGTCCACGGCGTGTCCGCGCTCGGCGCAGACCGTCGCCGCAGCCAGACCTGCGGGACCGGCACCGACCACGGCGATACGTTTCTTTTGAAAAGCGGGCGTGTAGTTGAGCAGGGTTTCATGGCAGGCGCGCGGATTGACCAGACAGGATGCGATCTTGTTCTTGAAGGCGTGATCCAGACAGGCCTGGTTGCAGGCGATGCAGGTGTTGATCTCGTCGCTGCGGCCTTCGGCGGCCTTCTTGACGAAGTCCTCATCGGCCAGCAGCGGGCGCGCCATCGAGATCATGTCGGCGCAGCCGTCGGCGAGAATCTGCTCGGCAACCTCCGGCGTATTGATGCGGTTGGTGGTGACCAGTGGAATGCGCACCTCGCCCTTCATTTTTTTCGTGACCCAGGCGAATGCCCCGCGGGGCACCGAGGTGGCGATGGTGGGAATGCGTGCTTCGTGCCAGCCAATACCGGTGTTGATGAGCGTCGCGCCGGCCTGTTCGATCGCCTTGGCCAGTTGCACCACTTCAGCCCAGGTGCTGCCGTCCGGAATCAGGTCGAGCATCGACAGCCGGTAGATGATGATGAAGTTCTTGCCGACCGCCGCGCGCGTGCGGCGCACGATCTCGATCGGCAGGCGGATGCGGTTTTCGTAGCTGCCACCCCATCCGTCGGTGCGCTTGTTGGTGTGGGTCGAAATGAACTGGTTGATGAAATAGCCTTCCGAACCCATCACCTCGACGCCGTCGTAGCCCGCTTCCTGCGCCAGTTCGGCGCAACGCACGAAGGCGCGGATCTGTTTTTCGATGCCGCTCTCGGTCAGTTCGCGCGGTGTGAATGGCGTGATCGGTGACTTGATGCGCGAAGGCGCCACAGCGAAAGGGTGGTAGCCGTAACGTCCTGTATGCAGGATCTGCAAGGCAATCTTGCCGCCTTCGGCGTGCACCGCCTGCGGGATCGGGCGATGCCGACGCGCAGCGGCTGACGAAGATAATGTGCCGCCCAGTGGCTTGGTCCAGCCGGCGATATTCGGGGCGAACCCGCCCGTGACGATCAGGCCGACACCGCCACGCGCCCGTGCGGCGAAGTAGTCGGCCAGGCGCTGCAGGTTCTTGCGGCTGTCTTCGAGTCCGGTGTGCATGGAGCCCATCAGCACGCGGTTCTTCAACGTGGTGAAGCCGAGGTCCAGGGGCGACAACAGATGGGGATAGGGAACGGCAGAAGGCTTGGCCAAGGTCGGGCTCCGGAAGCGGTGAACGTTAGCGAGCACAATAGCAATAACGCCGATACTTGCAGAAGCCGGCCGGGCGGGGATTGGCAGTATCGACAGCTCCATGGCCATGGCCGGCCAGCCGCAATGACCGAAACCAGGACATCCAATCAGTGAAGCTTGGCCGTGGCGGCTGTATCGTCCAGACGCAGGAACTGCGGCGTTGAACTGAATTCCAGTTCGATGTTGCCGCTGCGAGTCCCGGCTGCCGAGATTGCACCGTCGCCGGCGACGAGCGTCGGCATCGCTGCGTGGGCAAAAAACGGCAACGAGACCGTATGCGGCGACCACAGCGTCCATACCGCGACGATGCGCTGCCCCGCATCGTTCTCGAACAGCAGGGCGTAGTCCCAGGGATGATCCAGCGGCAGACGGCGAGTCAGGTGAAAGCCGGCCAATGTGTGGGTCAAGGTACGGATCGCGATATAAGCGGGCTTGGGTTTGAGGTCGGGATAAACGATGCCGTAGTTGTGTTCGACATTGAAGCCATAACTGCCATCGTTGACCCAGTCGTACATGATGGAGATGGGAATGCCGTTCATCAGGTTGAACAACTGCATGCGCACCAGATAATCCGCCTGCATCTGCAGCGGCGTGCCGTTGGTGGTGGTGCTGTAACCCCACTCACCGCTGATGATCGGGACACTGGACTTCTTGCGGGCAGCGGGTGTGTATTGGTCCACCAGCCGACGCAGACGGGCATAGTCGTCGGCTGCAGTCTCAGGAGCGGCGAAACTGCCGCGATACGGATGGACGCTGACGGCATCGAGACAGCCGAGCATGCCGGTGCTGAAAAAAGCTTTCAGGAAACCCCAGGGAAACTTGGAGGTGGTGGGGCCGACCACGGTGGCCCCGGGTTCGGCCTGATGGATCGCGAGGCAGGTGAACTCGGCCAGTCTGGTGTACTGCGCCACGTCCGGTGCGGGCTTCCAGAACTGGATATTGGGTTCATTCCAGATTTCAAGTACCGGGTTTACCTGGCGAAAATGAACGGCCGCCGCCGCCGCCCAACGGGCGAAGGCGGCGATGCTCTCGGGATGCTGTGGTGACATCAGTTCGTCGTAGGGCCAGGTGTCTTCCCACAGCTTGGGCGTCGTGCCCTCGTAGATCGGATTCGAGTATCCCAGGATGAAGTAGGGCCGTATGCCACGTTTGAGCAGGCTGGCCGTCAGTTCGTCATAGGCTGACCAGTCGTAAATCCCCTTGAGTCGCTCGGTATCCGCCCAGAACAGGTCCATGCGCACGACCTTGATGCCGGCATCGGCGATCATGTCGAGATCGCGCTCGTGGCCGCGGGTGAAATGGATATTGATGCCGACCCCGTCGGGAATGACCAGCGGCGGCAGTTGTGCCGCTGATGCCGCGCACGGGAGCAGCAACAAGGCCAGGGTGGCGCGTAGATTCAACATCACGGGCGGCGATGAAAGACCGACAGCATGCTGCCGTAGCCCGGGGTCGGCGGCAGGCCGACGACGCCTTTCTCGGTGACGACCAGATCATCCGCTGCGAACAACGGCGGCTGGCCGGGTTTCACCGATGACGGATTCTGGAAGCTCAGCAAATCGGTCTGCGACAGCACGCTGCCGTCGGCCCCGATCAGCGCGATTTGGCCGTTACTGTAGAACGCAGTCAGCAGGTCTTCGCCGGCAACGCTGAAATCGTCGGGGATGCTCTGGAAGCTGGACAGCACTTGCGGCTTGCCGGCGCTACCGTCGGCCTGGATCGCTACGGACTTGATCTGGCCAAGGGATACCGCGGCAGTAGGATCGCTATCGCTGACCAGCAACGTGTTTCCACGCCGTTGCAGGCCGTTGGGGCCCAGCAGTCCGGTGGTCAGCCAGTCGCTCTGCTCGCTGACCTTCATCGGATCGGCGAGATCGAAACGCAGGCGCACGATCCTGGGATCCGGCAGCGCCGACGTGGCCAGCGGGCCATTGGCGATATACAGCGCGCCGTCCGGTCCAGTCGTCATGCCGTTGGGTGCGTGCAGGCCCAGCGCATGGATGGCCTTGAGCGCGGGCGGCTGGTCGCTCAGACGCGCGGCGTAGAGATTGCCGTCGAAGCAGGCGGCGTAGAGCACGTCGCCGCGCTGCGCAAGGCCGGTGAAATTGCAAGTGCCGGCGTAGATCGGCGTGGCGTGCCAGCCGGCGTCATTGCGGGTGATTTCATAGACGTTGCTGCTGCCCGAGACGAACAGCCGTCCCTCAGGCGTGAACAGGGTGTTCTCCGCACCCGGAATGCTGACCAGCTGGGTTTTGCTGCCGCAACTGGAAGCGACGCACAGCGTTGATGGATCGGCCGCGCTAAAGGCTTCGGAGTTGTCGCCGTTGCCGCAAGCGCTCAGGCCGGCCTGCAGGGCCAGCAGGGCAACGACGCGCAGCAGCCGGAAATTCACCCGAGCATTTCCAGCGCCAGCGCTACGGCCTCGCCGCCGCCGATGCACAGGCTGGCGACGCCGCGTTTGCCGCCGGTTTTCTGCAGCGCGCCGATCAGGGTGGTGACGATGCGCGCGCCGGACGCGCCGATCGGATGACCGAGCGCGCAGGCGCCGCCGTGCAGGTTGACCTTGGCATGATCGAGCTTGTGCTCCTTCATTGCGGCCATTGCGACGACCGCGAAGGCTTCGTTGATTTCCCACAGATCGACATCACCGGTTTTCCAGCCGGCCTTGGCGAGAACATCACTGATCGCCGTGACCGGCGCGATAGTGAACTCCGCCGGCAGGCGCGAATGACTGGCGTGCGCGACGATTTTTGCCAATGGCTTGAGGCCGCGCTTGCTGGCCTCGCTCTGCGTCATCAGCACGACCGCTGCAGCGCCGTCGGAGATCGAACTGGCAGTGGCGGCGGTGATGGTGCCGTCCTTCTTGAACGCGGGTTTGAGCGCGGGAATCTTGTCCGGTCTCCCCTTGGCCGGCTGCTCATCGTGGGCGATTTTTTCGACGCCGGTCTTGCCCTGCAACTCCACCGGCACGATTTCGAAGGCGAAGCTGCCGTCCTCGTTGGCGCGCTTGGCGCGCGCCAGTGACTCGATGGCGAAATCGTCCTGCTGCTTGCGCGTGAAGCCGTATTTCTCCACCGTGCGCTCGGCAAAGACGCCCATCGCGGTGCCGCGCTCGTAGGCGTCCTCGAGGCCGTCCAGCGCCATGTGGTCGTACATCATGGCGTGGCCGTAGCGGTAGCCGCCGCGCGCTTTCGGCAGCAGGTAGGGTGCGTTGGTCATGCTCTCCATGCCACCGGCAACCATGACGGAATTGCTGCCGGCCTTGAGCAGGTCGTGTGCCAGCATGATCGCCTTCATGCCGCTGCCGCACATCTTGTTGATGGTGGTGGCTCCCACAGCGTCCGGCAGGCCCGCGCCGCGCGCAGCCTGGCGCGCCGGTGCCTGGCCCTGGCCTGCGGGCAGGCAGTTGCCCATGATCACTTCCTCGACATCGGCCGGGGCAAGGCCGGCGCGTTCGACCGCGGCCTTGATCGTGACCGCGCCGAGCTGGCTGGCGGTGAGCGGCGTCAGCATGCCGAGCATGCCGCCCATGGGGGTGCGGGCGATGGAGACGATGACGATGGGGTCGCTGGCGGTCATGAGTGAAGTCCAATCCGGGAATGAATGCGGCGTGTATTGTATAGGCCGTTGACGGCGGGGTCAGCCGGCATCGATCCGGCAAGGTAACATGAGGCCATGAAATCCCTGGCAGCCAAGGTGGGCGAACAGTTGTTGCGGCGTGGCGAAATGCTGGCCACCGCCGAGTCCTGCACCGGCGGCCTGATCGCCAAGCGGATCACCGACATCGCCGGCAGTTCCGGCTGGTTCGAGTGCGGGCTGGTGACCTATTCCAACCGCGCCAAGCAGCTGTTCCTGGGCGTGCGCGACAATCTGCTCGTCCGCGAGGGTGCGGTCAGCGAAGCCGCGGTGCGCGCGATGGTCAAGGGCTTGCTGCGCAACAGCGGCGCAGACTGGGGCATCGCCGTGACCGGCATCGCCGGGCCCGGCGGCGGTTCGCCGGACAAGCCGGTCGGCACCGTCTGGCTGGGATTGATGCAGCGTAGTGCGACGGCCGAAGCGTTTTGCCTGCATCTCAACGGGAACCGTAAACAGATCCGCGAGCAGACTGCGAAAATTGCGTTGACTGAATTGCTGGCCCGGCTCACGCATGCTTGAGTCGGAGAACCGTTTGTTCTTTGCCCTGGTGCCGGACGTTGCAGCCCGCGCTGCTTGCGAAGGGGTGGCGCGCGACCTGCGTCTGCGCATGCAGCCGCAGGGGCGTTGGATCAATCCACTGCGCTATCACATGACCTTGTTGTTTCTCGGGGATGAGGTCGCGCCCGCTCAGGAGCAGAAAGTGATTGAGGTGGCTCACCGGGTGAGCTCGCCACCCTTTATGCTGACGCTCAATCAGGCGATGGGTTTCCGCAACCGCGAGATTCCCTGGGTACTGACGCCACAGGAGGTGCCGCGGGAGTTGATACAGCTGCATGATCGTTTGCGCGATGCCTTACGCGCTGCGGCAGTGCCACCGGAGCGGCTACGGTTCTCGCCGCATCTGACGGTGTTGCGCAACAGTGGGCAGATGTTGCCACTGACGCAGGTCGGACCGGTGTCATGGCCGGTTGGGGAATTCGTCCTGATCCGCAGCGTGTTGCAGCGGCAGCCCGCGCAGTACCAGGTCCTCGGCCGCTGGCCGCTGAATGGGGTCGCAGGGGCAGACACCACGCCGGCGCAGATGAATCTATGGGAAAATTGATACTGGTACTTTGATGCAGCGACACCCACCGGAGGAGTGGTCCCTCGGCTCACTTCTCCGCCGCGACTACAGGACAGGAACATTGAAGAAGGATAAGGACACGATGGACGACAATCGCAAAAAGGCACTCGACGCGGCGCTCTCGCAGATCGAAAAGCAGTTCGGCAAGGGCGCGATCATGCGCATGGGCACCGACGAGCGCCCCGATGTGGAGGCGATTTCCACCGGATCGCTGACGCTGGACGCGGCGCTGGGCATCGGCGGCGTGCCGCGGGGCCGCGTGGTGGAGATCTACGGTCCGGAATCTTCCGGCAAGACCACACTGACGCTGCACATCGTCGCGCAGGCGCAGAAGCTCGGCGGTGTTGCGGCATTCGTCGACGCCGAGCATGCGCTCGACGTGAGCTACGCCGAAAAGCTCGGCGTGAATGTCGCCGACCTGCTGATTTCGCAGCCGGACACCGGCGAGCAGGCGCTGGAGATCGTCGACATGCTGGTGCGCTCCAACAGCCTCGATGTGATCGTGGTCGACTCGGTCGCCGCGCTGGTGCCCAAGTCCGAAATCGAAGGCGACATGGGCGATGCCTCGGTCGGTGTGCAGGCGCGACTGATGTCGCAGGCGCTGCGCAAGCTCACCGGCAGCATCAACCGTTCCAAGACCACGGTGATCTTCATCAATCAGCTGCGCATGAAGATCGGCGTGATGATGCCGGGCCAGAGTCCGGAAACCACCACCGGCGGCAACGCGCTCAAGTTCTACGCCTCGATGCGACTGGACATCCGCCGCATCGGCGCGATCAAGAAGGGCGAGGAGATCGTCGGCAACGAAACGCGCGTCAAGGTGGTCAAGAACAAGCTGGCGCCGCCGTTCAAGAAAGTCACCTTCGAGATCATGTACGGCGAAGGCATCTCGCGCGAAGGCGAGTTGATCGACCTCGGCGTCGAGCACAAGCTGGTCGAAAAATCCGGCGCGTGGTTCGCCTACAAGGGCGACAAGATCGGCCAGGGCAAGGACAACTCCAAGCAGTTCCTGCGCGAGCATCCGGAAGTGGCCAGCGAGATCGAGAGCGCGCTGCGCGCGATCCTGATGCCGCCGAGACCGGCGCGCGCCGCCGCTGCCGCCGGTGCCGAGAAGTAGCAAGCCACGTGAACCGGCCAGCGCCCGCGACGCCGCGTTGCGGGCGCTGGGCCGTCGCGAGCACAGCGCGCAGCAACTGCGGCGCAAGCTGGAATCGCGCGGTTACGACGAGGACACCGCTGCCGGTACGGTGAGCCAGCTGGCGGATCGGGGCTGGCAGTCCGACAGCCGCTACGCCGAGATGCTGATCCGCAGCCGCATCGTTCAGGGCTACGGCCGTCTCTACATCGAAGGCGAATTGCGCGTCGCCGGTGTGCCCGATGCCGAGATCGATGCAGCGTTCGAGACGGCGGAGTGCGACTGGACGCAACTGGCGGCCGAGGTGCATGCGCGAAAATTCGGCCGCGGCGCGGCGGAGACGCTGGCCGAGCGCAACAAGCAATACCGCTATCTGGCCGGGCGCGGCTTCAGTGGCGAGCAGATCCGCAAGGCCCTGAGTGGCGCGTTGCCCGAGGATGATTGAGCGCACTGCGCAGGCGGCCCCACTGCCGGT
>DATMTG010000075.1:0-1518 GCA_035565075.1 Stenotrophobium sp. | reverse complement strand
CGTGACCGCGCTGGAGCAGGCCGAGGCGATGCGGCGCGATTTCATCGCCAATGTGTCGCATGAGATCCGCACCCCGCTGACCGTGCTGTCCGGCTTTGTCGAGACGCTGCGCACGCTGCCGCTGGGCGAGGACGAGCGAAGTCGCTACCTGGCGCTGATGGCGCAACAGTCGCAGCGCATGCAGACGCTGGTGAGCGATTTGCTGACGCTGTCGCGGCTGGAAGGAAGCCCGCCGCCCGCCACGGGCGTCTGGACGCCGATGTCTTCGCTGTTGGAACGGAGTCTGCAAGAGGCGCAAACGCTGTCGGCACTGATAACTCACGGCGAGCGGGTCGGACATGATCTGCGGCCGATCTGGGAACCGGATCTGCGCGGCTTGGGGGAGATTGCCGGAGCGCCGGATGAATTGCACAGTGCCCTCTCGAATCTGCTGAACAATGCCGTGCGCTATACGCCAGCCGGCAGCCTCGTCGAGATCCGTTGGCAAATGCTGCCCGGCGGCCGGGCCGAGTTTTCGGTGAAGGATTCGGGGCCAGGGATTGGGCCTGAACACCTTCCGCGCCTGACTGAGCGCTTTTACCGGGTGGACCGCAGCCGTTCCCGCGACACCGGGGGCACCGGTCTGGGTCTGGCGATCGTCAAGCACGTCGCGCAGCGCCACGGCGCCGAATTGCGCATCGCCAGCACGCAGGGTCTGGGCTGCACGTTTTCGATGGTTTTTCCGGCCAGCCGGGTCAGGATGTCGCACCCCGCGCCGCCGGAGCCCGCGCCGTCGCCGGTCGCTGCACGATCCACAGAATCGCTGCAAAAATAGTGGCGGTCAAGGCCAGCGCCACCGTGCTGGTGCCCCAGAACGTGATCGGCGATGCAATGGCGCCGATGGAACCGACGCCGTGGTACGCCAGCACATAGCCGCCGGTCAGCCCCAGGCCCCACAACAGCACGCAATACACCAGCAGCGGTGCTACGGTCACGCGATAGCAGCGCAGCACAAAAACACAAAGGGTTTGCACGGCATCGGCCAGATGGTAGGCGGCGACCCAGGCGAGCAGGGCGCCGGCCAGCGCAATCACCGCACGGTCGCGTGCGTAGATTTGCGCGATTTCTCCACGAGCTACAAAAAGCGTAGTGGATAGTACAACGGCCATAAGGGCTACAAGCTTAAAACTCATTCGAATCACGGATCGTGCGCGGTCCGGATCGCCCGCGCCGAGCCAATAACTCACGCGCGCGCTCGCGGCAATGGCGATCGACAGCGGCATCATGTACAGCACGGCGGCCAGATTCGCGGCGATCTGGTGGCTGGCCGCGGCGGCCGTGCCCTGGCGCGCGATGAACAGCGCCATCAGCGTGAACGAGGTGATCTCCACCAAAATCGCCAGGCCGCCGGGAATGCCGAGCCGCGCGAACTCCGCAATGTGTCGCCAGTCGGGCCGCTCCGGCCACTGCCAGATGCGGTAGGGCGCGTAGAAATCCTGGGTGCGCAGCAGCCACAGCGCCAGCGCCAGCATCGCGTAG
>DATMTG010000074.1:0-4629 GCA_035565075.1 Stenotrophobium sp. | reverse complement strand
AGCGCCTGGCCTTGGCGATGTCCTCCGGCGTACCAGTGGCGACGACTTCGCCGCCGCCGCTGCCGCCTTCGGGGCCGAGATCGACGATCCAGTCGGCGCGTTTGATCACATCGAGGTTGTGTTCAATGATGATGACGGTATTGCCGTGTTCGCGCAGACGTTCGAGCACCGTGAGCAGTTGCGCGACGTCGTGGAAGTGCAGGCCGGTGGTGGGTTCGTCGAGGATGTAGAGCGTCTGGCCGGTGTCCCTGCGCGAAAGCTCCTTGGCCAGCTTGATGCGCTGCGCCTCGCCGCCCGACAGCGTGGTGGCGTTCTGGCCCAGCGTGATGTAGCTCAGGCCGACATCCATCAGCGTGTCGAGCTTGCGGCGGATCGCCGGCACCGCCTTGAAAAATTCCAGCCCGTCCTCCACGGTCATGTCGAGCACTTCGTTGATGCTCCTGCCCTTGTACCTGATCTCCAGCGTCTCGCGGTTGTAGCGGCGGCCCTTGCAGGTGTCGCAGGTGACGTAGACGTCGGGCAGGAAATGCATCTCGACCTTGATCACGCCGTCGCCCTCGCAGGCCTCGCAGCGCCCGCCCTTGACGTTGAACGAGAAACGGCCGGGTCCGTAGCCCCGCGCGCGCGATTCCGGCACGCCGGCGAAGAGTTCGCGGATCGGCGTGAACAGGCCGGTGTAGGTGGCCGGGTTGGATCGCGGCGTACGGCCGATCGGCGACTGGTCGATGTCGATCACCTTGTCGAGGTGTTCGATGCCTTCGATGGCGTCGCACTCGGCGTGCTGGGTGCCGGCGCCGTTGAGCGCGCGCGCGGCGTAGCCGTAAAGTGTGTCGTTGATCAGCGTGGACTTGCCCGAGCCGGAGACGCCGGTGATGCAGGTGATCAGCCCGCAGGGGATTTCCACCGTGACGTTCTTCAGGTTGTTGCCGCGCGCGCCGCGGATCGTGATGGCCTTGCCCGGCTGACGCGGGATGCGCTTTTTGGGGACCTCGATCCGCACCGCGCCGGAAAGGTACTGGCCGGTGATCGATTCCTTGTTTTTCTCGATCTTGCCCGGCACGCCCTGCGCGACGATGCGGCCGCCGTGGACGCCGGCGCCGGGGCCGATGTCGACCACGTGGTCGGCGGCGCGGATCGCCTCTTCATCGTGCTCGACCATGATCACGGTGTTGCCCAGATCGCGCAGGCGCACCAGCGTCTGCAGCAGGCGCTCGTTGTCGCGCTGATGCAGGCCGATGCTCGGCTCGTCGAGCACGTACATCACGCCGACCAGTCCGGCGCCGATCTGCGAAGCCAGACGGATGCGCTGCGCCTCGCCGCCGGACAGCGTCTCGGCCGAACGCGCCAGCGTCAGGTAATCGAGGCCGACATTGTTGAGGAAGCCGAGGCGGGCGACGATTTCCTTGAGGATCTTGCCGGCGATTTCGCCCTTGTTGCCCTGCAGTTTCAGCTGCGTGAAAAACGCCTCGGACTCGCGTACCGACAGTTGCGTCAGCGACGGCAGGTTGCGATCGGCGACGAACACATGGCGCGCCGCACGGTTGAGCCGCTGGCCCTGGCATTCCGGGCAGGGCTTGTCGGACAGGTATCTCGACAGTTCCTCGCGCACCGCGTTGGATTCGGTCTCGCGGTAGCGCCGCTCGAGGTTCGGGATGATGCCCTCGAAGCGGTGCGTGCGCGACGACATGCGGCCACGCTCGTCCGGATACTCGAACGGCAACTTGTCCTCGCCGCTGCCGAACAGCAGGAGCTTGCGCGTGGCCGCCGGCAGCTTCTGAAAAGGCGTGTCGGTGTCGAACCGGTAATGCCTGGCCAGCGAACTGATGAAGTGCCAGTAATAGGGATTGCGCTGGTCCCAGCCGCGGATGGCGCCGGCGGCGAGCGAGAGTTCGGGATGCGCCACCACGCGGTCGGGGTCGAAAATCTGCAGGTTGCCGAGGCCATCGCACTTGGGGCAGGCACCGGTGGGATTGTTGAACGAGAACAGCCGCGGCTCGAGGTCTTCCAGCGCGTAGCCGCAGTGCGAGCAGGACATGCGCGAGGAAAAGGTCAGCGTGTCGCCCTTGTTGTCACCCTTGTTGTCGCCGTGCGGCGTCACCAGCGCCAGACCATCGGCGAGGCGCAACGCGGTCTCGAAGGATTCGGTGATGCGCTGCTTGAAGCCCGGACCGCTGTCGCCGGCACGGACCTTGAAACGGTCGACGACGATCTCGATGTCGTGCTTGAGCTTGCGGTTGAGCGTCGGCACCTCATCCAGTTCATGCACCTTGCCGTCGACGCGCACGCGCACGAAACCCTGTGCGCGCATCTGCTCGAACCACTCCGCGTGTTCGCCCTTGCGGCCGCGCACCACCGGCGCCAGCAGCATCCAGGCGCTGTCCTCGGGCAGCGCCAGCACCTGGTCGACCATCTGGCTGACCGATTGGGCCTCCAGCGCGACATCGTGATCCGGGCAACGCGGCGTGCCGACGCGGGCGAACAGCAGGCGCAGGTAGTCGTAGATCTCGGTGACGGTGCCGACGGTCGAGCGCGGATTGTGCGAAGTGGATTTCTGTTCGATGGAGATGGCCGGCGACAGTCCCTCGATGCTGTCCACGTCCGGCTTCTGCATCATGCTCAGGAACTGGCGGGCGTAGGCCGACAGCGATTCGACGTAGCGGCGCTGGCCCTCGGCGTAGAGCGTGTCGAAGGCCAGCGATGACTTGCCGGAACCGGACAGGCCGGTGATGACGATGAGCTTGTCGCGCGGCAGATCCAGCGAGACGTTCTTGAGGTTGTGCGTGCGCGCACCGCGGATGCTGATGGTGTCCATGAACTCGGAGTCAATGCTGCGGTCGAATCGTTTACTATACGCAAGCCGCCGCCCGATTGTCCCGGCGCCTGACCCGAACATTCCCATCGTGGGCATCCTCCATGCCGCAGGGACGACCAATCTGATGACAACACCATGAATCCCCTTGAATGGCGCGCCGTCGCCGGCCTATCACTCGTCTACATGCTGCGCACGATCGGGCTGTTCATGATCATGCCGGTGTTCGCCATCTACGCGCACGGCCTGCCCGGCGTGCAGCCGTGGCAGATCGGCATGGCCATCGGCATCTACGGCCTGACCCAGGCCCTCCTGCAGATTCCGCTGGGCATGGCGTCCGACCGCTGGGGCCGCAAGCCGATCATCGTCTGCGGCATGCTGCTGTTCGCACTGGGCAGCTTCATCGCCGGCTGCTCCAACGACATCAACTGGATCATCGTCGGCCGCCTGGTGCAGGGCATGGGCGCGGTGTCGAGCGCGGTCTCGGCGCTGCTGGCCGACGTGACCCGCGACAAGGTGCGCACGACCGCCATGGCGATCCTCGGCGCCGGTATCGGCGTCGCCGTCCTGCTGGCGCTGATTCTCGGGCCGGTGGTGGCGGGCTGGGTCGGCGTCAAGGGCATTTTCGACGTCACCGGCGTCGCTGCGCTGTTGACCATTCCGGTGGTGCTGCTGCTGGTGCCCGGTGCGCCGCGCATCCCGGTGCAGGCGGGTGGGCTGCGCGCTTCGCTGGCCGATGGCCAGCTGCTGCGGCTTGATGGCGGCATCTTCACGCTGCATGCCTGCATGACCGCGCTGTTCGTGGCCGCACCCTTCGCCATCCAGAAAACCCTGCACATGCCGGACGACGAGCACTGGAAGGTCTATCTGCCGGTGCTGCTGGTCGCGATCCTGCCGGTGTTCCCGTTGATCCGCTGGGCGGAAAAATCCGGCCAGACCAAAAGCGTGTTCCTCGCCGCGGTCGCCTCGCTGTCGGTGGCATTGAGCCTGATGGGCGAGTTTCACAGCCACGCCACCGGCCTGATCGCGGGCCTGATCCTGTTCTTCGCAGGAACCAATTTCCTCGAAGGCTCATTGCCTTCGATGATTTCGCGGCGTTCGCACCCGAGCTACAAGGGCGCGGCGCTGGGCATCTATTCCAGTTCGCAGTTCTTGGGCGCCTTCGTCGGCGGCTCGCTGGGCGGCGTCGCACTCGGCCATTGGGGCGTGGGCGGCGTGTTTGCCGTGGTCGCCGTGTTGCCGCTAATCTGGCTGGGTTTTTCGTTTAATCTGACTCCGCCCGTGATTGCGCACGGGCAGTCGGCGGATATCAGCAAATAACCGGGGGGAAATCACTCATGGCACGTGGCATCAACAAAGTCATTCTGGTGGGCAATCTGGGCAAGGACCCGGAAGTGCGTTACATGCCCTCGGGCGGTGCGGTGACCAATGTCACCATCGCCACCTCCGAGAGCTGGACCGACAAGAACACCAACGAAAAAAAGGAAAAGACCGAGTGGCACAACGTCGTCTTTTTCAACAAGCTGGCTGAAATCGTCGGTCAGTACCTGAAAAAGGGCGCGCAGGTCTATGTCGAAGGTTCGCTGCGCACGCGCAAGTGGGAAAAGGACGGCATCGACCGCTACACCACGGAAATCGTCGCCAGCGACATGCAGATGCTGGGCGGCAAGCCGGGCGGCGGCACCGCCAGCATGGACGGCGGCGGCAGTGGCGGCGGCTATGCCGCGCGCAGCAGCGGTGCTGGCGCCTCGTCGCGCGGGCAGTCGCAGCCCGCTGCGCCGATGCCGGCGCAGGACCAGGGTTTCGAGGACGACGACATC
>DATMTG010000073.1:0-15997 GCA_035565075.1 Stenotrophobium sp. | reverse complement strand
CCGCAGTTGCCTAACTCGTCGTGACATCGAGTCACGACTCGCCGGTGCAACCGCGTCCATGGCCGGGCGTTCGGCCTCGCCGTGAAGCCGTTGGCTTCACGAGGCGCTCGGCCTCACCCATTTGATTCCGCAGCCGAGGCTGGGGTACTGCTCGGCATTCACTGGCGCACCCGACAGCAACGCGTCCAGCGCCGCACGTAGATCGGCGCCCGTCACCGGGCGGCCGTTGCCGGGCGTGGCGTCATCCATGCGTCCGCGATAGGCACAGCGCAGTTGCGCGTCGAAGACGTAGAAATCCGGGGTGCAGGCCGCCTGATAGGCACGCGCCACCGCTTGGGTCTCGTCATACAGATAGGGGAACGGGTAACCGCACTCCTGTGCCACGACCTTCATGCGCTCGGGCGCGTCCTCGGGATAGTGCCGTACGTCGTTGCTGCTGATCGCAATGAAACGGACCCCACGGGGCTGGTAATCCAGCGCCAGGCGCACCAGGGCGGACTGCACATGCTTCACGTAAGGGCAATGGTTGCAGAGAAACATGATCACGGTCGCCCGCTCCGAACGCAGTTCGGCAAGGCTCAGCACGCGTCCGCTCACCGTATCGGCCAGCCTGAAATCCGGCGCGACAGCGCCGAGCGCAAGCATCGAAGAAGAAGTCAGGGCCATGTGTCCACTCCGAGGCAGATGTATCCAGTCGGCCCTCCCGGCGGGTCGGATGTCGGCAGCGCCCGCAGGTTACAGAAATTGCGGTTTCCGCTATAATATCCGCTTATCCGTATGAACAGATTGTTATGCCCGCGGGCGAGCAGTACCCGCAGGTTTGTCATCCCCCACCCCTAATATTGAGGTTCGAATCCGTGAGCGAATATCTCTTTACCTCTGAATCGGTTTCCGAAGGCCACCCGGACAAGGTCGCCGACCAGATCTCGGATGCCGTGCTCGATGCCATCCTCGCGCAGGACAAGCGCGCTCGTGTGGCCTGTGAAACCATGGTCAAGACCGGCGTCGCCATCGTCGCCGGCGAAATCACCACCAGCGCCTGGATCGACCTCGAAGCACTGACCCGCAAGGTCATCTCCGACATCGGCTACACCAGCTCCGACGTCGGCTTCGACGGCGCGACCTGCGGCGTGCTCAACCTGATCGGAAAGCAGTCGCCCGACATCAACATGGGTGTCGACCGCAAGAAGCCCGAGGAACAGGGCGCCGGCGACCAGGGCCTGATGTTTGGCTACGCCTGCGACGATACCCGCGAAATGATGCCTGCGCCGATCTACTACTCGCATCGCCTGGTCGAGCAGCAGGCCAAGGTGCGCAAGGCCAAGAAGAGCAATCTGCCCTGGCTGCGCCCGGACGCCAAGAGCCAGGTCAGCCTGCGCTACAACGCCAAGGGCACGGTGATCGGCGTCGACGCCATCGTGCTGTCCACCCAGCACGGCCCCGAGGTCAAGCTCAAGACCCTGCGCGAAGGCGTGATGGAAGAGATCATCAAGCCGGTGATTCCCGCCAGGCTGATCAGCAAGGCCACCAAGATCCACATCAACCCGACCGGCAACTTCGTCATCGGCGGCCCCGTCGGCGACTGCGGCCTGACCGGCCGCAAGATCATCGTCGACACCTACGGCGGCTGGGCGCGCCACGGCGGTGGCGCGTTCTCCGGCAAGGACCCGTCCAAGGTCGACCGCAGCGCCGCCTATGCCGCACGCTATGTCGCCAAGAACATCGTCGCCGCCGGCCTCGCCGCAAAGTGCGAAGTGCAGGTCAGCTACGCCATCGGCGTCGCCGAACCGACCTCGATCTTCGTCACCAGCTTCGGTACCGGTAAGGTTTCCGACGACAAGCTGGAGAAGCTGGTGCGCAAGCATTTCGACCTGCGCCCCTACGGCATCCTCAAGATGCTCGACCTGATCCACCCGATGTATCAGGACACCGCCAGCTACGGCCACTTCGGCCGCAAGCCTTATGACGTCACCCTGCCCAACGGCGAGAAGTTCACCGCGTTCAGCTGGGAAAAGACCGACAAGGCCGAGGCCCTGCTGGCCGACGCCAAGACCATCAAGTAACACCCCTTCGAACGGGCGGTGCCGGACATCTCCGGTATCGCCCGCTTCCACGGATCGGTGCGCCAGTGCCCAATTTCTGCGCCACCCCAAACAGGAGCTCCGCATGAACGCCGTCGTCAAACCAAGCTTCACCGACTACAAAGTCAAGGACATGTCTCTGGCCGAATTCGGCCGCAAGCGCGTGCGCATGGCCGAGGAGGAAATGCCCGGTCTGATGAGCATCCGCGCCAAGTACGCGCCGCTCAAGCCGCTCAAGGGCGTGCGCCTGACCGGCTCGCTGCACATGACCAAGGAAACCGCCGTGCTGCTGGAAACGCTGGCAGCACTCGGCGCGAACGTGCGCTGGGCCTCGTGCAACATCTTCTCGACGCAGGATGACGCCGCCGCCGCGGTCGCGGCCGCCGGCACGCCGGTGTTCGCCTGGAAAGGCGAGACGCTGGAGGAGTACTGGGACTGCACGCTCGACGCGCTGACGCACAAGCTGCCCGACGGCACGCTCGGCGGCCCCGAGCTGGTGGTGGACGATGGCGGCGATGTCACGCTGCTGATCCACAAGGGCTATGAGCTGGAGCACGGCGACAAGTGGGTGGACACGCCGTCCGACAATCACGAGATCAAGGTCATCAAGGACCTGCTGAAGAAGGTCGCCAAAGAACGCCCCGGTTTCTGGACCCGCGTGGTCAAGGACTGGCGCGGCGTTTCCGAGGAAACCACCACCGGTGTGCACCGTCTCTACCAGATGATGGAAGCCGGCAAGCTGCTGGTGCCGGCGATCAACGTCAACGATTCGGTCACCAAGAGCAAGTTCGACAACCTCTACGGCTGCCGCGAATCGCTGGCCGACGGCATCAAGCGCGCCACCGACCTGATGATCGCCGGCAAGGTCGCCTGCGTCTGCGGCTACGGCGATGTCGGCAAGGGCAGCGCCCATTCGCTGCGCGGACTCGGTGCGCGCGTGATCGTCACCGAGATCGACCCGATCAACGCCCTGCAGGCCGCGATGGAAGGCTTCGAGGTCAAGACCGTCGAGGATGTGCTGCCGATTGCCGACATCTATGTCACCACCACCGGCAACAAGGACATCATCACGCTCGAACACATGAAGGCGATGAAGAACAACGCGCTGGTGTGCAACATCGGCCACTTCGACAACGAGATCCAGATGGATCGCCTCAACGCCTCCGGCGCGGTGCGCGACACCATCAAGCCGCAGACCGACCGCTACACCTTTCCCGACAGCGGCAAGAGCATCTACGTGCTGGCCGAAGGCCGCCTGATCAATCTCGGCTGCGCGCACGGCCACCCATCGTTCGTGATGTCCAACTCGTTCTCCAACCAGACCCTCGCGGCGATGGACCTGTGGCAGAACAAGGACAAGTACGAGAAGACTGTCTATCGCCTGCCCAAGAAGCTGGACGAAGAAGTCGCCGCGCTGCATCTGGAACAGATCGGCGTGAAGCTCACCCGCCTGACGCAGGCACAGGCCGATTACCTCGGCGTGCCGGTCGAAGGCCCGTACAAGCCGGAGCACTATCGTTATTAATCTCCGCCTGAACCAGGAATAAGAATGCATATGCCCCCAAGTCTGATTCGAGGATTAAAGCCGAGACATCGCATCAGTTTCCCGCCGCTGGCTTCGCAGCACCTGCCACAGGATGAAGTCACCTTCCAGCTTGACGAAGGCGGCGAGCAACTGCACCTGCGCTTCCATGATTACGGCGCGCTGTACCAGCGTCCCGGACTCTATGAACAATTGTTCTACGAACGGCTGAAATGCCGCTCGCCGCAGAAAATCGCCGAGATCATGGACAACGTGGTCACGGCCAATGGTGGACGCCTCAGCGAATTGCGCGTACTGGATGTCGGCGCCGGCAACGGCATCATGGGCGAATTGCTGGCCACGCGCAGTGTCGCGCGCCTGGTCGGCATCGACATCCTCGAGGACGCCAAGTCGGCCTGCGAGCGCGACCGGCCCGGCGTCTACGACGCCTACTACGTCGAAGATCTGACCGCGTTGACCAAAGATGCCGAGCAGGAACTGGAAAGCTGGCAGTTCGACGCGATGTGCTGCATCGCGGCCCTGGGCTTTGGCGACATCCCGGTCGAGGCGTTTACCCGCGCCTACAACCTGGTCAGCGATGGCGGCTGGGCCGCGTTCAATGTTCGCGATACTTTTCTGGAAAGCACCGATCAGAGCGGTTTCTCGCTGCTGATCAAGAAGCTGCTGACGCGCGACATGCTGGAAATCCACCATCTGGAACGCTATGTCCATCGTATCTCGATCGACGGCAGTCCGTTGTATTACTACGCGCTGGTCGGCCGTAAAAAGGGCAATATCACGCCCGCTATCATTGAAGAAAAACTGGGCTGGTAGGAACTCATATGCCGTGCAGGGAAGTCCATTTCTCGTTTGAGCTGTTCCCTCCCCGCACGCCGGAAGGCACGGCAAAACTGCCCGCGGTAGTCGAGAAGCTCGCGTCCGTGCAGCCGGCATTTTTCTCGGTGACCTACGGCGCGGGCGGCTCCGACCAGGGCGGCACTTACGAGACCGTGATCAATGTCGTCAAGCAGACCGGCATCGAAACCGCACCGCACCTGACCTGCGTCGGCTCCAGCCGCGCGCACATCAAGGCGCTGCTCGATCAGTACCGCGCGGCCGGCATCCGCCGCATCGTCGCGTTGCGCGGCGACCTGCCGGCGACCTCGCTCGGCGCGAAGGCGCCGGGCGAGTTGCACTACGCCAATGAACTGGTCGGCTTCATCCGCGAAACCCACGGCGATGCCTTCAAGCTGGAGGTGGCGGCCTACCCGGAAACACATCCGCAAGCGCCGCACCCGGAAGCGGATTTCGACAACTTCCGCCGCAAGGTCGACGCCGGGGCCGACGGCGCGGTAACGCAGTATTTTTACAACGCCGACAGCTATTTTGACTTCATCGATCGCTGCGAACGGGCGCATATCAGGATACCGGTCGTCGCCGGCATCATGCCGATCACCAACCACGCTCAGCTGACGCGTTTTTCCGCCGCCTGCGGCGCGGAAATTCCCCGCTGGGTCCGGCTGCGGCTGGAACAGTACCAGGACGACAAGCAGGCGCTGCAGGATTTCGGCCTCGACGTCGTCACCCGCCTTTGTCGTACGCTGCTGGACAATGGCGTCCCCGGCATTCATTTCTACACGCTGAACCAGTCGGAACCGACCCTGCGCCTGTGGCGCAATCTCGGGTTGCCGTAAAATCGCAAAAAATAATTGGGGACAGCCCCCGATTTTATGAAACGGATCCTGCTGGTCACTTTGCTTGCGCTGTTCCTGTTGAGCGCTTTGCCGGTCGTGGCCTTCCGCTGGCTGCCGGTACCGGTCAGCGCATTCATCCTCGAACAGCGCATCGAAAATCTGACGGATGACAAGCAGCACCCGCCGGTCGAATACGACTGGGTGCCGATGGACAGGATCTCGCGCTGGGCCGGGCTAGCGGTCGTGGCGGCCGAAGATCAGAAATTCCCGTATCACCATGGCTTTGACGTCGAAGCCATCGAGGATGCCCGGGAGCACAATCTCACCCACCGGCGCAAGCGCGGCGCCAGCACCATCAGCCAGCAGACCGCGAAGAACCTGTTCCTGTGGCCGGGCCGGACCTGGCTGCGCAAGGGCATCGAAGCGTATTACACGGTGCTGCTGGAAACGCTCTGGCCCAAGCAGCGCATCCTCGAGGTGTATCTCAACATCGCGCAGTTCGGGCCCGACACCTACGGCGTGGAAGCCGCTGCGCGCCGTTACTGGCACAGGCCGGCCAGCCAACTCACGCCGCAGCAATGCGCCTTGCTCGCGGCAGTGCTGCCCGATCCGGACCGCTTCCGGGTGGAGGCGCCCTCGCTCTACGTGCAGACGCGCGCCGACTGGATCCGCCAGCAGATGAACCAGTTGGGATTGAGCTACCTCGCGGCTCCCTGAGCCGTCACGTCATGAGGATACCGGTTGCGTGAGTGCTTGCCGCAACCAGCCCGATCCTCTGGTCCTCGTCAATGGCCGGCGCCCGGACTCGCGTCAGATTCCATGTTCATCAGCGTGCCATGCAATGAAATCGCGGCAGCGGCGTAATCCGCGCGGCTGCCGCCGGCCAGCGCCTGCGACAAGCGCGTGAGGTCCTGCTCGATCTCTGCACGGCGAGCCGCCTTGATGGCCCCCGGTTCCGCCAGCAGTCGGCGTAAGGCATCATCGCCTGGCTTCGGATAATCCACCAGCACCGAACCCGTCACCTTGGTCGGCCGGTGACAGCTATCGCACTGCAGGAAACTGAACTCCGGCAGCATCCCGCGCGGATGCGCCTCGGAAGCCGCCAGCGCCGCGGACCAGTCGGTCGCCTGTCTCAGCCGGTAGAAATTCCTTTCCACATTTTCGGCGACAGGATGTTTACGCCGGATGTAATCCGCGTCCATGGTGTAGTGCCGGGGCCACTTCTGCAGATAGGATGCCAGATCGTCCGGAAAGCGCGGATGCCCGGCCGCCATCAGGCGATGATCGCCGCCGCGCGTGCCGTATTCGTGACAACCCGCGCACAAGGCTGCACGCGCCTTCGGCTCCCAGGTCGGATACATCCCGTCTGCCTGCAGCGCAGCGGGATCGGCATCCTGCAGGTAATGCAGGCCGATCCATTTCTGGGCGCCCCCGTGACAGGCCTCGCAATCAACACCCTGCGCGAGGCTGAACTTTTCGCCTCGCCGGGCCGGCGGCACGTCATCGGTATGGCAACCCAGGCACAGCGGCATGTCGGTTGCCGCGACATGACCCAAGCGGGCCGCGATCGCGCGCGCCTTTTTCCCGGTCAGCGCCTGATAGGACCTGGCATGCGGATCATGGTCGTGCCAGGCGAAGTATTCATTCTGGTTCACCGCGGAAGTGGCCCACGCGCTTGCCGAACCGTGACATGTGCTTTGTGCGCAGCTATCGACCCCCATGTGCATGGGGCCCTGAGACGAGGGCTCAGCGCCATGGACGACACTTGCAGACAGCACCGACGCAATCACCGCGATCCCGCCGAGATAACGACTAACAGTTCTTGATTGGTTCATGTGCGTTCGTCCATAGGGTTACTTGATGTCGAACTCGACGGCCTGTGGATGGATGTCGATCATGCTCTCGTTCATGGCCTGTTCCATGTCCTGGGTCGCACCGCAGAAGCGCATGAAATAGATCGGCTCGGAGCGCGAGCGCAGTCGCACTTGCAGGATGTACTTGCCCGGCTTCCTGATCAGGTCCGCCGGGACGCTGTAATCGGCGTTGCGCTTGCCCAACGCCGGGATGCTGCGCTGCTCCATGCGGATGAACGGCGGGTGATTGAGCACCGTCGTCGGCACGCCCGACGGGCGAATGAAAGGCAACTGGTCGAAATCGAAGTTGACCGGCAGGTACATCTCGCGATCGGTGCCGACGACATTGCTTGTCAGGAACTTGCTCTGGAGATTGAACAACTGGCTGTCCAGCGCGATCTTGCCCTTGGCGAAATCCAGCGAATGCAGGTCGGCCATGTCGCCGTTGGAGTCGATGTAGCCGGATTCAAACAGGCGGTTGCCGTCCGGTCCGATCAACACCACGTTCAGCCAGATCTCGGGCTGAGCGCCGAGCGAACCGGAAGGCAGGTTATGTCCGGAGTTTTCGCTGACGACCTTGTAGTGAAAGTGCAGGGCATGGCCGAGACGTGGCGGCTCATCGAAGACCGGCCCGACAATTCGCGAACCGTTTTCCATCACGGCAATGCGGGCCTGGTTCTTCACCTGCATCAGCCTGTTGTTGTCGTCGATGATGCTGCGTGCCTGCTCGCGATCCGCACGCGAGCGCCACTCGGGCGGGAAATCCGGCGTGGCGATCCTGCCGGCCGCCAGCTTCGCCTCCCACTCCGGCTTGCCCCAGCCGGCACGCGCATCGAATGCCAGCCACTGCTGGATATTCCAGCGCAGCGCCTTGGAGTTGAAGGGGAACAGCCCGGCATGGGCGATGGACGTTCCCGGCCCGTAGAACATGTGGTTGTAGTGGCGCTGGCCCGGGTCGATGGCCCGTCCGTCGACGATGGCCACCGGCCAGGTCTCGTACCCCGAGGCCATTCCCGGCACCTTGCCCATGTGGCAGTCCTGGCACTCGATGCCCTTGGCCATGGCGGGCGAATCGCGGTACTGGTCCCACACCACCTCGAGCTTGATCCCCGGATGCACGGCAACCTGGTGGCAGGACACGCAGAATTCCGAACGCGCGATCGGCTTGAACGTGATCGGCGCGGCATGGATCGGCCGGCCTTTCATGTCCGGTGACGTCGCAACCCCGTAACGACCCGGATGACTGGCGACCTCGGCGTAGTTCTGGGCGAGACCCGCCCCGTAGACCGGATCGTGGATGCTGCCGGGCAGCACCTCGCGCTCGCCATTGACCTTGTTGAATTCCTTGTTTACGCGATGGCAGGTCACGCAGGTAATGCCCTCCCGGTAAACCTCCGGCATATCCCACAGCGGCTTTTCGCGCGGCTCGCCCGACTGGGTGCCAACCTGCATGTGGCAGCGCACGCAGAAGGTGCCGATGGTGCCGGAAGACAGCGTGCTGATGGTCTGCTCGAACTTCTGGAACATCGGTGAAATCGCCGCGTAGGCATGGTTCGACATCGACCACTCCCAGAACACCTTGGGATGGCAGCCGGCACAGGCTTGCGCACTGGGGAATGGGGTTTTGTCGAAAAGCCCGGCATGCGGATCGGCTTCGGCGGCCACGGCCCCGGAATGCGGAACCTGGCCGGCAAATGTGTTCACGCTGATGGACAACAGGATCACGATCAGAAGAAGGGTGGGACGGTTCATGGCCTGTTCCTCAGAATTTACGCCGGATTTCCAGGCGCACGCCGTTGAAATCCGGCTGGCCGCCGCCGCGAATCCCGTAGGTGTAGTCGCTGCGCAGGATCCAGGCCTTCCCCAGGTTCTGCTGGAAGCGCAGACCCACGGCGTACTGGTCTCCTTGAGCGGGACGCTTGGCGCTGTCATCGCCGTGCGGAAACACGCCTGATACCTCGGCGACGACCTGGCGATCGAGGCTGAACAGGTATTCGATGCCCAGCGCGCCACCATAGGTATCCTGGGCGCTGGCGTCGAGATTGGGGAATCCGGTCAAGCCGTCCGTCTGGAAATTGATGCCGGTATTGGCCAGGACTCCACCCGCGTCCGCCGCGCGCAACAGCGACTGCGGGTGATGCTGGCCGTACCAGAGATTCAGATAAGGCACCAGCGTGAGTTCGTGTCTCGTGATGAACGAATTCTCCACCAGGACCAGGTATCCGTCGGCGGTATGCGCAGCGCCCGGTGGCGGCTTCTGTCCGAAGTTGCCGATCAGGCGCACGCTGTTGGAGATCAGGCCGGCATAGCGGCGCGTGAACGCCAGTGTCAGGTTGTGATAGCTGAAATCACCGCCGCCGGCAAAATGGCGGGTATCGTTGGTGTAGCCGTAACCGGCCTCCAGGTAACCGGTCAGCATCTCGGCAAACATCGTCACCCCGAACACCTGTCCGGCGTTCTGGTCCAGCTGGCCGCTGGCCTGGCGGATGGCGGGCGACGAGACCAGGCCGCCGGCGCCGAAGAACGTGATGTCCATGTTGCTGATATCGAACAGCGGACTGCTGCGTGCCGGGATGGCAAAAGCCCCGCCGGTGACCGCGGCGTTCATCCAGATTCCGTTCTGCACGAACAGCGGCATGAAGCCGACCACGAATGGCAGATCCCAGTGCTGATCCCGACCGGTGATGCCGGCCGTGATCGCAGACAGGTCGCCTTCGAAAAACATCGTTTTCAGATGGCCATTGAGTTCGCTGGTGAAGCCGTTGTTGGCCCCCGGTTTCTGATCAGAAAACTGGTAACGCGTGAAACGCCCGTCCTGGTCCAGCGGTCGCATCGACCAGTGCAGGCGTCCGGTTGAGGTGAGCGCGAGATCGAAATCCAGGTTCAGGCGCGTCGCCAGCTGGCCGAGCCGGTCGCCACCGGCATCGTTGGCGGCTACCGCGGTACGCCAGTCCCCGAAGACCATGAATTGCGGCCGCGCCAGGTTTTTGGCTCCGAACCAGTTACGCGCCGGCGGCAGCGGTCCGGCTTCGTACTGCGGATAACCGAACTCGAACAACGGCCGCGGGCTGTTCTCGATTTTTTGTTTGCCGCCGTAGATCGCCCACTGAGCTGCGGTCGCGTAGTCCGCCGGATAGATCGGGTCGGACCCGAAGCGGGTCCGCTCATAGGGAATGCTGCGCAGCTGATCGCCACCCCGGACGTGATTGTTCAGGGACGCCTGCGCGTCCGCCGAGGGCTGCGCGCCCTGGCTGGCGGAGGACTCGGGCGCCGGTGCCGACGCGGCCTGCGACTGGGCGTCGCGCCCGAGCTTCCAGGTCATCTGCAACTGCGGAGCCGGCGCATCATCCATGCCGTCCTCATCGGCCGCCTTGGCGACGGACGCCGTCGTACAAGTCGCAGCGATCAGCCAGGCCATGCCCAGGCCGGCGGGCCGGCTCCAATGAAACGATCGAGGCTTCATGGGCGCTCCGCCTCCTTGCTGATGGATGACAGCCGCGGTCGTTCCGCCGCCGTACCGCCACTGCCGACGATGTGGTATCCGTGACAATCGATGCATGTCGACTGCACCATCGCAGCCGTGCCCGCATCCCCATGACAATCTCGGCAACGCATGATCGTCGGCAGCAGCACATCCGTCGCTGCCTTCGATTTCGTGGCGGCATGACAGCTGGCGCAGGGTTCGTCGCGATGCACCGCGTGGTTGAAGGTCAGCGCGCCGGTCAGGTATCGCGCCACCGGCGGCGCCACTGGCAGCACCCGGTACGGCAGGGCGGCATCTGCGGTCGCCTCGACGGTGTGGCACACCACGCAACTGCGCACGGTAAAGATCTCCGTGATCGCCCTCGATGCGCGCTGCGCGGCCCAGGCCTGCATGTCTTCTGGCGTCAGCGACGATGACGGCGCCTGTGCATGCGGTCGGCCCGGGTCTTCCGTGGACACGTCCGACGCAAGGATTCGTCCGGCCAGGGCCTCGTGCGCATAGAAATCGCGGATCACACTGATGACTTGCTGCGGCTCACCGTGCGGCACGGTGCGCTGCGGCGCGTCGGGGTCGAAATCGAGCCGGTGGCAGCCGGCACAGTCGCGCTGCATGCTGACCGGCTTGAACGATGTACCCGACGCATCCGGCACATGGCAATCGTTGCAATGCAGTATCCGCCTGCCGGTGGGCGACATGATCCCGCCAGGATCGAGATGCTTGTCGTGCCGATATTTGAGATTGGTCTGCGAATACAGCTGCGCAGGCTGGTCCATGCGCGCCTGGATCCAGTGGAATGTTTTCGCTTCCGGCTGATAGCGGGCAACCAGCGGCGTAAAAACCGGATGCCGCATCGAGAACGATGTCGCCGGATCCATATGGCTGCCGGGAAATTTCTTCTGGATTTGCGCGTGACAGGCGCCGCACAGTGCTTCGTCGCGCCGCACCAGACCGGCGCTGCCGTGGTGCTCCTGATGGCAATCCGTGCAGCGCGCCTGCGCAAAGACCGGCTGGGCCAGCCATCGCTTGTCGGTGATGTGAGCATGCGCGTCCTGATGGCAGGACTGGCAGGCGCTGTTGCGCACGCTTGCGAATGGGGTCTGGTGACACTTCGCGCAATCGGTCTTGAAATAGGCGTGCGCGTCGCTGAACGTCCCGGGCAGCCATATGCGATCCGCGTGCAGCCGGTTCGACCCGGCCGCAGCCCGCGCGGCGGTTGCGGTTGCGGGCTGCGGTCCAGGCGACGAGAACCCGAAGCGCAATCCAGCAGGCAGAACCAGCCCCAGGAACAGGATGGCGATGAACAGCGCCAGCGACGGCATGCGCCGCGACAACCCGGCATCGGCGAGCGTCAGCCGCCTGCGCTGGCGCACGGTTTTTTCGTCGTGTGCGGTAACCCGCTCCTCGATCTCGACCTGGAAATCGGCCCCTGCCGGTGCCGGCGCAATCACCAGGCGAAAACGTCCGATGTCGATGACATCGCCGTTCCGCAATTTATGTTCGGTCGTCGGCTCATCATTGACCATGACGATCGCGCGACCGCGCGCAATCAGCATGGCATGGCGTTCGTTCTGGACGATCTCGGCATGCGCCAGCGCGACGCGCAGATCCGGCAGTTCGATGTCCTGGTCGGTGCCCCGGCCGATACGCAGGCGCCTGGCGTCGAGCTTGCGATCGTCGGCAATGCGCTGCCCGGCTTGTGATGTCCAACGGCGGATCAGGATGCGCACGGTCTCGCCCTTACCTGTAGATGAACACGCAGACGATGTGCGCAACCAATGCCGCCAGCAGCGCAAAGGTCAACGGCACGTGAACGTAGAGCCACACCTGCATGCGTGCGTGCATGCGGATATCGCGATTGATCCGCGCAACGAGGTCGCGGCGCCGCGTCAGCAGATCGAGAAGCTTTTGCGCCTGTCCGCTTTTTCGTTCGCCGGTCACAACTTCTTGCGCCATGAACGCCACCGTCGAGGCGGCAGCCTGCGTCTGCAGAAACGGACTGAGCTGCTGTGTGCTGAACTTTCCGGTCGCGCTCAGTTCGCGCTCGATCCGCTCGATACTGCGCTGATCGGCAGCGCGCGCCTCGAACAGTTGCTCACGTATTCCTCCACCGATACGGATACGGTCGATCGAGGCGACGATGACACGGTGCACATTGGCGTCCAGTCCATCCGAAAGCTTGAGCGACTGCTGGTTGATCTCGTCCAGTTCTGCAAGCATGACCTCGCGTGAACTCTGGTCGCGGTTGGCGGCTATCAGCGACGGATAGCGCCAGTAAGCCACCACTCCGTAAAGCCCGCTGGCGACCACCAGCAGCATCAGGACATAAGCCAGGGTGTGCACGTTCCAGCCAAAATGGAAACCACTGTGCAAGGTCGCCACGACGATCAACGCCATTCCCAGGTAGACATGGGCCGAGACCCAGCCGCGGACGCTGCCCAGGTTCGAGTTGTAACTGCGCTTGCGCACGCCGAGCAATGCCAGCCAGATGACCAGCAAGACACCGATGACGCCCAGGACATATCCCAGCCAGGTGCCGCCATTGGCACCCTCCGCAGGCTCGCCCCAGCAATACGCGGCGATCACCGCGACGCACAGGATGATCGACAGCCACAGGTATCGAAACCCGGCATGCGCCAGATAGCCGCCGGACACCGGTATCGTTCCGGTATCCGCGACACGGGGCGAACCGCCATGCCCGGCCATGTCAGCCTCGCCCCGCGACGTGCAGGAAGTGCTCGGGACTGACGCGCTGCGCCGCACCCGTTGGGCAGGCACGCACGCAGGCCGCGCCGCCGGCAAGGCCCTTGCACATGTCGCATTTGGTCGCCTTTTTCTGGACGCCGGCCGGATGATGGCCGCGCATCTCGGCACCGGGTTCCTCCCCACCGAACAGCATCCAGCGCCAGAGACTCGGCTGCGCGTCATGCTCGACGCCCATCTGGATCACGCCGTAGGGGCAATTGCGTTCACAGTTGCCGCAGCCGATGCAGGCGTCGCTGATGTATACCTCGCCGGTCGGGGCACGATGTATCGCGTCGGGCGGACAGTCCTTCATGCAGTGGGGATGTTCGCAGTGCCGGCAGGAGGTCGGGATGTGGATCTCCTCGTAGGTCGCGCCGGCCTCGCGGTCGAGACGCGACACCCCGCCATGCGTCGCGGCACAGGCTTTCTCGCACTGGTCGCAACGCACGCACAGGGATTCGTCGATCAGCAGCACATCGGTGGCTTCGCCGACGCCCTGCGCCATCAGGAAACTGATGACCCCGCCGCGCTCCGGACGCTGCAGCGCGTCGACGTTGCTGGCCAGTCGTGTCCGGTACTGTTCCTTGATCCGGCTGCGCAACTCGGGTTGCTGTGCCAGCAGTTCGCCGAACACGCCGCCTTCGAGGCGGATCGATTCGGTGGCCACGGCGGCGGTCACGGTGGCCGCGCGCGGCAGCTTGCTGATCAGCGCCATCTCGCCGACATACTGCCCGGCCGCGACGTAGGCGAGCACGATGTCGCGTCCATCGATCTGGCGCGAAATGGTGACGGAACCGCTCCGGATCAGGTGCAGGCTGTCGCCGGGATCGCCTTCCCTGAACAGCACCGCACCGGCCGGGTAGCGCTCGATGCGCGCGCTGGCGACCAGCGGCGCCAGCATCTCGGACGGCACCCCGGGGGCAATCCGCAACTGGATCGCACGACGCATGAACGCTTCATCGACGACGCGCTTGACCGCCACCACCGAGTTGATCAGCTTGTTCATCGAGCGGCGCGGCGTCTCGATCAGCACGCAACCCCGTCCGGCACGCACGGTGGCCGAGCGGCGGCGCCCGGAGATCAGGCTCATTTCACCGAAGAAATCGCCGGCGCCCAGGCGCACGACCTTGCTGCGATCGTCGGCGTCGATCTGCACCTCCACCTCGCCTTCGACGATCGAAAAGAAGGTGTTGGTGTAATCGTGCAGCGCGAAGATCGTTTCGCCCGAACGCGGCGTGCGCACCTCCGAGTCGAGCATGAATTCACGCAACTGCAACGGCGTCAGCGGCGCCAGGACCGGCACGCGGCTGCGGATGCGCTCGAGCACCTGGCCGACCGTGCCCCACTGCGAGACTGCGGCAAACTTCTTCTGCAACAGCGGCTGGTCGGCCGGCTCGCAGTCGCGCCCCTCGATGAACTCGATGACCTCATGTCCCTGGTTCATCGCCTGCTTGATCAGCGGGAAGCCGGCCAGCGCGCCGATGATGTACAGACCCGGCACATTCGATTCATAGGTCTCGGAAACCGCCGGCACCGCGGCCGGATCGGCGCTCGGGAACACCACGCCGCAGCTTTCGACGAACTTGCGCGGCGGCGTCGCGCCCAGTCGTGCGATGACGCGATCGCACGACACCTCGGTGCGCCCATTGGCGGTGTCGAGTACCAGCAGGCCACGCGGACGATCCGCGACTTCCCGCGTTTCGGCAATGCTGCTGTTGTAGAAACACTGCACCTGCCCGGCTGCGATCGCCTTGAGGATGGCGCCGTTGTTGGCGTCCTTGGCGCGGTCGAATTCATCACGACGGTTGATGATCGTGACCTTGTTGTGGCCCGCCAGCGCCAGTGCGTTCTCGATCGCCGCATCGCCGGCGCCGACGATGACGATGCGTTCGCCCTGATACGCGTCGGGATCGTCGAGCTGGTACTGCACGAAATCAGCGTCCTCGCCGGGGCAGCCCATCTTGCGGATATTGCCTTGCAGTCCGATGCCCATCACCACGTGCTCGGCAGCGAGCTTGCGACCATCGGCCAGAGTCAGCTCGAACGCGCCCCTGCTGCCGCCGATGGCGGTGACTGCAGCGCCATGCAGCACATTCACCCCGAGCCTAGCCGCAGCTTCGTTCCACGCCTTGAGGATCGCTTCACGGCTGCCCGCTGCGAAAGGTATCGGCGCACGCAGCGGCAGCACGTTCGGCTCGGCCATGACGTGCTTGCCCTTCTGGTAGCGATAGATGGTGCTGCTGAGATGCGCCTCGGCTTCCAGCAGCACATGACTGATGCCCTGTTCAGCCGCTCGCGCGGCGGCCGACAATCCCGCCGGGCCGCTCCCGATTACTGCGATTCTGTAAGTTTCAAGCATCAGCCCCCCGACCGATCGAAACTATCTTCCCCCCTCACCTGAAGCCTGTGAATCAACAATCAGGATTCGACCCAAGCTTAGCGGCATTCCTTGAATGGTCAAAGCGAAATCCGTCACAGAAATTTTCATGTCATCCAACGCGCACGGGTCCGGGTGAGTCATGGCATCCGTCGACACGGGCCATGCCGGGTCGATTACGCATCGGGATTGCCCGTATTTGAGCCGCTCGACCGCCCCGCAATGTCCGCAGGCGGACTCTCCC
>DATMTG010000072.1:0-1528 GCA_035565075.1 Stenotrophobium sp. | reverse complement strand
CGACACCGCCTGGATGCTCACCGCGTCCATGCTGGTGCTGATGATGACGATACCCGGCGCAGCGCTGTTCTACGGCGGCATGGTGCGGGCGAAGAACCTGCTCTCGGTGCTGATGCAGTGCTTCGCGATCACTGCCCTGGTCACCGTGCTGTGGATCGTCTACGGCTACTCGCTGGCTTTCAGTACCGAAGGGATGCATGCCGGCATCACCAACTGGCACTCCTTCATCGGCGGACTGGACCGCGCGATGCTGGCCGGGCTCACGCCGGACTCGCGCTACCAGACCGTGCCGGAAAGCGTGTACGTGATGTTCCAGCTCACCTTCGCCGTGATCACGCCCGTGCTCATCGTCGGCGCCTTCGCGGAGCGCATGAAGTTCAGCGCCATGCTGTGGTTCTCCGGCCTGTGGCTCAGCTTCGTCTACCTGCCGATCGCGCACATGGTATGGAGCGGCCCCGGCTCGTTGCTGGGCGACATGGGCGTACTCGACTTCGCCGGCGGCACCGTGGTGCACATCAACGCCGGCATCGCCGGCCTGGTCGCCTGCCTGGTGATCGGCAAGCGCCGCGGCTGGCCGCAGACGCACATGCCGCCGCACAACCTCGGCTACACCGTGGTCGGCGCCAGCCTGCTGTGGCTGGGCTGGTTCGGCTTCAACGCCGGCTCCGCCGTGGCCGCCAACGGCAACGCCGGCATGGCGATGCTGGTGACGCAGATCGCCGCCGCCGCCGCCGCGATCGGCTGGACCGCGGTGGAATGGGCCCTGCACAAGCGCGCCAGCGTGCTCGGCATCGCCTCCGGCGCGGTGGCCGGGCTGGTCGCGGTGACGCCCGCCGCCGGCACCTGCAGCCCCGGTGGCGCACTGCTGATCGGCCTCGCCGCCGGTGCGATCTGCTTCTTTACCGCCACCCGGCTCAAGTACCGGCTGGGTTACGACGACACCCTCGACGTGTTCGGCGTGCACGCCGTCGCCGGCATCGTCGGCGCCCTGCTCACCGGCCCATTCGCCGCCGCCAGCCTCGGCGGCTACGGCCACGTCGCCTCCGCCTGGCACCAGCTGTGGATCCAGGCCAAGGGCGTGGGCTTCACCATCGCGTGGAGCGCGCTGCTGAGCACGGCGATCCTGAAACTGCTCGACCGCACCATCGGCCTGCGCGTCGACGCCGAGCAGGAGCAGATGGGCCTGGATCTCGCCGAGCACGAGGAGCGGGCGTACAACCTGAGTTAGGCCCGCATTCCACCAAGGGCGACTTCTCCATGTCGCGCACGACTGATACGTATCAGTCAGGAGCAATATCGGAGGCTAACCGCGTAATCGCATCCCGTGCCATGACCCGTTTTCTGACCACAGTGCGCACCGCATCGGATATGGCTTTTCGTACCTTATGAGCCTTCGGAATGGGCAGGATCACTTCTTCGATGCGATTCCCCAAGGTGTCGATTACATCGCGGGTAAACTGCTTTGTGCGCATTTGTCGCTTTACGATGTAAGCATTCAGCAACCCTAGAAGCAGGAATGGGTCCAAAT
>DATMTG010000071.1:0-5459 GCA_035565075.1 Stenotrophobium sp. | reverse complement strand
GGGCTACCTGTGGGTCAACGGCCACCTGCTCGGGCGCTACTGGAACCTGGGCCCGCAACAGCGGCTGTACTGCCCTGCGCCGTGGTGGCGCAAAGGCGTCAATGAAATCCTGGTGCTGGACTTCCACCGCACGCGCGGCGCGCCGATTGGTGGTGCCGCCAACCTGCACAGTTGAGGTGTGTGCCGAGACCGGCTCTCTTTTAGCTTGTCATTCCTGCGAAAGCAGGAGCCCCGTGTCTTTGCGTGTGCACACCGATGAAATTGATCACTCGAACCAGTCGAAGGTGATCGGCGCACCAGCATCCCAGCCAGCGCGAGGCCATTGGCCGGAACCGGTCAGGACCGGTCAGTCGTCGTCCCTGTCAGCTCAGCAGATGGCGGACGTTGCAGGATCCTGCCGACAGGGGATCAAACGCTCCTCGTCGCCACGACCGGCGGCACGGCGGCGGCGCGCAGCGCCGGCCCCAGCACGGCGAGCTGACCGATCAGCCACAGCGCGATCGCGCCGACCGGGATATAGATCGCTGGCAGTCGCGGCAATTCGTAATGCAGCATCAACAACAGGTTGATGCCATAGGCCAGCACCATGCCGAGCGCGATGCCAATCGTTGCCAGCAGGAAGTTCTCGGTCTGGAAGTAATGCAGGATGTTGCCGCGAGTGGCACCGAGCGCGCGGCGCACGCCGATGGTGCGGCGGCGCTGCCCCACCCAGAAGCTGGACAGTCCCGCGATGCCCAGCGCGGTGACGATGAGCAGCACCATGATGACCCCTGCCAGCATGCCCGCCATGGCGCGGTCGTTCTCGAAGAACCCATGGCGCAGTTCGTCGTAGCTGCGCTGCTCCAGCACGATGCGATCGGGGTCGAGGCGCTTGAGCGCGGCCAGCGCGGATTTCAGCACCTGCCCGCGATCCCCCGGGGCGGTGCGGATCACGTAGCTTCCCCCTTCCGCTGCGGTCAGGCGTATCGGAAGCACGACGCTGTACTGGGCACCCATCTGCAGGTTGTCCGGCCGCGCCAGCGGTGCGCTCACGCCGACCACCTGCAGCGGTATGTCGTCGCCCACGTAGATCGTCTTGCCCAGCGCGTCCTGGCCCGGCCATAGTCGCGCGGCGACGGCCTGGGTGACGATCACCGTGTGCGGCAGGTTCTTCATGTCGCCGTCGTGCAGCGCTGGCATGACGGCTTTCAGGTCGAGCAGTTCATCGGGCTGGAAATCGCGCCCCTCGACCAGCCGCACGCCCAGCGTGGCCAGCAGGTTCTGGCCGTAGTAGCTCGCCGCCTCGATCGTGTTCTGCCGTTGGTGCGGGTGCAGCTTGAGGCCGCTGGTGGACATGTCGTAGCCGCTGAGCGGCAGCTGGTTGGCCAGGGCCACGGCCTGCACCCCGGCGATCTGCCGCAACGTCGCCAGGTCGGTTTGCGACTGCGCGTAGGCATCCGGTCGATCGCCGATGTACGCAAACTGGATCTGCAGCAGATCGTGCTCGGCGATGCCGCTGGGAATATCCATGCGCTGCAGGCGTTGATGGATCAGGAATACCGCGTTGCACACGATGGCGCAGGTCAGCGCCATCTGCAGGATCAACAGCAGCGCGGCGATCTTGTGCCGGTTCAGCGCGGAGAGCATCGGTCGCAGTTCCATGTTTGCCTCTTGCTTCGATCGAAGCGGGTTTTCTCGGGGAGTGCGGCCATGGATGGCCGCTTCTACGCGCAGGGAAAGCGCGCTAGTCGCTCTTCAGTTGCAGGCCGGGGGCGACGCAGCAGGCGCGCCAGGCCGGCAGGCCGCCGGCGAGCAGGCCGGCAGCCACCGCCAGCAGGAATGTCGTAAGCAGCATCGCGCCGTCCAGATGCGCCAGCGGCGCATAGTCCGCCGGCTGCCGGCGTACTAGCCACAGCCCCAGGTACGCCAGCAGCAAGCCGCCCAGGCCACCCGCAAGCCCGATCACGCCGGACTCCACCAGCAGCTGCATGAACAACGCGCGCCGCGATGCGCCCAATGCGCGGCGCACCCCCAGCTCGGCGGAGCGGCGCAGGAACTTGGCCAGCATCAGGCCCACCGTATTGACCAGGCACACGAGCAGGAAGCCCAGCGCCAGCCAAGTCTGCAACTGCACGTCGCCGGGCACGACTTGCTCGTAATTCAGCCACTGCATCAGGTTGCGCAGGCGCACGTTGGGCGGCCGCTGGAAGCGACCCAGCGATAGCTGCTCTTGCGAGTAATGGGCCAGGAATTGCCGGTATGCGGCGGCCTGGACCGGCGTGTCCAGTTGCACCCAGAACTGCAGCCACACGCAAGGCGCGGTGGGCGTGGCGTCGGCGCCGCCATTGCCCCAGCAGTCGGCGCCTCCGGCATGCGCCAGGTGCAGATCCTGCGACGTGGACAGCGGCAGGTAGACACCCTCGCTCCCGCCGTAGTTCTTCACGCTGAGGTCATAGAAATGCGGATTCGGCCGCCAGTCCCCCAGCACGCCGACGATGCGCAAGGCGTGGCCTTCCACGCGCAGCATGCGGCCGCTGCTGTTGGCGCCGCCGAACAGCTTGTCGTTGAGCCTGCCGCTGATCACCACCACGGCCGCGCTGGCGGCATCCTCGGATGCGCCCCAGGCATGGCCATACCGGAACGGCACCCCGAACATGGGAAAGAAATCGGCTGTGGTGTAGCGCGCGGTCTCGTAGAACGGATCGAGCGCGCCCTGCGCCGGCTGGATGGCCACCGAGCCGCCCGTCATCAGCGCCTGGCGGTCCGCCCGCTTCGCCTGCAGCAGGTTCATGCCGTCGATCCAGGTCACCTGGTCCGGCGGTTCGCCATGCGGTTGATAGTCGCCCATGTCGCGCGGATCGATCTGCGGCGCGTACAAGGTACTGCTGCGCCCCGGCAACGGGTCCCCCGACAGCACGTGCAATACGGTCAGCGTGGTCATGCTGGCGCCGATGCCCAGTGCGATGGCCAGCACCATCAGCGCGGTGAGCGCCTTGTTGCGCCGAAGGCTGTGCAGGGCAAGGTCTAAGTAGTAGCCGAACATTCCTTTCCTCCTCGATTCGCTTCCGCCAGGGTGCGGGATGGCCTGCGCGCTCCGCGTCGCCGCAGGCAGGCGCAACGGGGTGCGCATGTGGCGATGGATGGGAGCCTGGTCCGCCGGCCGGGCGGTGCGCAGCGGATTCGGGGTGAATGGAGCTGCTGGCGTGGCGAAGCGGACGCTACTGGCCCATGCGGGCGAACAGGGCTTCGCGGTATCGGCGGCTGAGCCGCAGGGTGCGGCCGTTGCGCAGGTGGATTTCGTAGTCGCCCTTGAAGAGCGGGGTGAGCGATCCGATCGAGCCGAGGTTCACCGCCGTCGACTTGTGGATGCGCATGAAGCCTTGCTCGCCCAGCTGGGACAGCAGGTCCTGCAGGGTCCGGCGCAACAGGTAGCTGCGCGTCGCCGTGTGCACGTGGACGTAGTTGTCGTCGGCTTCCAGCCATTCGATGGATGATGCTTCGATCAGCTGCAGCCGCTCGCCTTCCGGCACCAACAGGCGCTCGCAGGACGGAGCCCATGAGCGTCCCACCGCCACCGCCCTGGCGCCGGACTGATGGGCCTGCAACCGCTCCCTGACGCGTTGCACGGTGCGCGCGAAGCGGTCCCGGTCGTAAGGCTTGAGCAGGTAATCGATCGCATTGAGGTCGAACGCATTCACCGCATGCTCGTCGAACGCGGTCACGAACACGATCAGCGGTGCGCTCGATGGCTCGAGCTGCGCCGCGACCTGGAGCCCCGACAGCGTCGGCATCTGCACGTCGAGAAAGGCCACGTCCGGGCGCAGTCGTTCGATGCACTGCGCCACGGACAACCCATCCTCGGCCGATCCCACCACGGCCATGCCCGGTTGCTCGGCTACCCAGCGTTCGAGTTTCTCGCGCGCCGGCGCCTCGTCGTCGGCGATCACGGCGCGGATCATGGAAGGGTGCCCGCCAGTGGTATGGAGACGCGCGCGGCAACGCCGCCGTCCTCGTTGTGGACGAACAGGGACGCCGTACTGCCGTAGATGATGGCCAGCCGCTCCCGGCAGTTGCGGAACCCCACTCCATCGCGGTACTTCGGCGCCAGCGTGGAGCCGGAGTTGCTGACGACGATTTCCAGGGAACCGCTTTCGCGGCGGGCGCCGATCTGGATGCGTACGGGCGCCACCGTGCGCTCGACGCCGTGCTTGAACACGTTCTCGAGCAAGGGCTGCAGCAGCAGTGCCGGAACGGGGGTGTCGATGACAGTCCGGTCGATCTGCCAGTCCAGCGTCACGCGGTTCCGGAACCGCTCTTGCATGATGCCCGCATACAGTTCGAGCGTGCGCAGTTCTTCGGCGAGCGGTGTCATCTCATGCTCATTGGACCGAAGACTGATGCGCAGCAGATCGCCGAGCGCCGCAACCAGACGGTCGGCTCGCGCCACGTCCGTATGCATCAGGGCCGAGACGGTGTTGAGTGCATTGAACAGGAAATGGGGTCGCAGTTGCCCCTGCAATTGCGCAAGCTGCGCTTCGGCCAGCGCTTTCTGCGTCTGCAGCAAGCGGCGCCATTGAAGTTGCCATTGCCCATACGAATCGATGCCAAACAGCACCCCGAGCCACAGTCCCGTGTTGTACGTGATCTTGAGGCTCTCATACACGACGACGAAGCCCCAGCCTGGGTGCTCGTAGGTACGGCCCGCGGCGGCGTAGACGCCATGCCGTATGGCGTAAACCGCCGTAATCCACGTGATGAAGATCAACGGCAACCACCGCAGGTAGCTGGCGAACCAGATCAGGGGCCTGTCCAGATACCGCGCATGGCGCCCCCGGACCCTGACGGCCAGCCACATCCATCCTGTCGAGACCAGCGCCGAACTCCCCTCCGTCAAGAATGGCTCCCACCATCGGGTGAGCGGGTTGCGGAGCTGATCCTCGATGGCAACGCCGATCATGAGCAGCCAGAACGCCGCCCACAACGCCCACAACGTGGTCGAGGTCTTCGGGGAGAACGTCGCGCCGTCGTCGGTGTGGATGCCTGCCGACAGTGGGCGAGATAGCGCGTTCATGGCGATCGAGTGTAGCCGTGCCCGCGGTGGCGGTCGTCATCCATGTGGCAAGCGGGACTGGAGAGGGGCAAAGTGGCCGCGGCCGGGCAATGAAAGTCGCTTGTCGGCACCTCGATGGCGCCGCTTTTCCTGTTTCCAAGGTCAGTCGCCGCTTTGAATTGCAGGTTCAGCCGGCGAAGTCTTACGGCAATCCGATATGCCTCACGCCCAGCGTTTTTGGCTCGCTGGCTGCGTTTCCGTCAATGACCGCATACGGAAGATTCGCAGTGGGCTGGCCGACACGCTGGATCAGGTAGGCCTCGCCGGCCCGGGTGCCGAAACGCAGCACCTCGTGGCCATCGGCTTCGGCGACGCGTTTGCCCTTGCCTGAGACGACGGCCTCCGCCGCCTGACCGGGCCAGGGATTGCG
>DATMTG010000070.1:0-1690 GCA_035565075.1 Stenotrophobium sp. | reverse complement strand
GCCAGCGCGATCTGCAGGCCGCCGCCGTAGCAGCGGCCGTGCAACACCGCGATCACCGGCACCGGCAACCGGCGCCAGCACCACGCCGCTTCCTGCGCGATGTTGGTGGTGCGCACGCCGTACTTGAGGAAGATGCGCAGGGCCTTGCCCGGCTGGCTGAAGAACGACGGCACGTCGAGGCCGCTGCAAAACGACGGCCCTTCGCCGCGCAGGATCACCGCACGCAGGCTGCTGCGGCTCTTGCGCAACGAGCGCGCCGCCGCGATCAGGCCGCAGAACATGTCCCAGTCGAGGCCGTTGTGCTTGTCGGGCCGCGCCAGCGTCACGTAGGCCACATCGTCCCGCAGTTCAACACTCACGCGCCGGTGAAACAGTTTTGCGGTCATGATCAGCCCTGCAGTTTTTCCTTGAGCAGGCGATTGAGGGCATCCGGATTGGCCTTGCCCTGCGTCGCCTTCATCGCCTGACCGACGAAAAAGCCGAACAGCTTGTCCTTGCCGCCGCGGTAGTCGGCCAGCTGGGCCGGGTTCTTCGCCATCACCTCTTCGATCGCCTTGACGATGGCACTCTCGTCGGTGATCTGCACCAGCCCGCGGGCCTTGATGATCGTATCGGCATCGCCCTCGCCCGCGCACATCGCCTCGAACACATCCTTGGCGATCTTGCCGGAGATGGTCTTGTCGGCGATGCGCGCGATCATGCCGGCGAGCATCGCCGCTGTCACCGGCGAACTGCCGATGTCCCTGCCCATCTTGTTCAGTGCACCGAGCAGATCGGTGCTGACCCAGTTGGCGCAGGTCTTGGGGTCGCCGCCCGAAGTCTTGACCACCGCTTCGTAATAATCGGCCAGCGCGCGTTCGCCAGTCAGGGTGGCCGCGTCGTAAGGCGACAGTCCGTACTGCGTGACAAAGCGTTCGCGCTTGGCCTCTGGCAACTCCGGCATGCTGTCGCGTATCGCAGCGATGTATTCCGGCGAGCAGATCACCGGCAGCAGGTCGGGGTCGGGGAAATAGCGGTAATCGTTCGCGTCTTCCTTGGTGCGCATCGACTTGGTCTCGCCGGTGTCCGGGTTGAACAGGCGCGTTTCCTGGATGATCCTGCCACCCGCCTCGATCACATCGATCTGGCGCTCGATTTCGTACTCGATCGCCTTCTCGACGTAGCGGAACGAGTTGATGTTCTTGGTTTCAGTGCGGGTGCCGAATTTTTCCGCGCCGCGCTTGCGCACGGACACGTTGGCATCGCAGCGGAACGAGCCTTCCTGCATGTTGCCGTCGCAGACGCCGAGGTAAACGACGAGCTGGTGCAGCTTCTTGAGATACGCGACCGCCTCGGCGGACGAACGGATGTCCGGCTCGGAGACGATCTCGATCAGCGGCGTGCCGGCGCGGTTGAGGTCGATGCCGGTCATACCGGCATAGGCTTCGTGCAGCGATTTGCCGGCGTCCTCTTCCAGGTGCGCGCGGGTGATGCCGATGCGCTTGGCCGTGCCACCTTCCGGCTCGATGTCGAGATGGCCGTGCGCCACGATCGGCAGTTCGTACTGCGAGATTTGGTAGCCCTTGGGCAGGTCGGGATAGAAATAGTGCTTGCGCGCGAACACGCAGCGCGGCGCGATCTGCGCGTCCACCGCCAGGCCGAATTTCACCGCCATCCGCACCGCCTCGGCATTGAGCACCGGCAACACGCC
>DATMTG010000069.1:0-2854 GCA_035565075.1 Stenotrophobium sp. | reverse complement strand
TGGCGAACAGGCCCTTGTACTTGTCGAAATGCTTCATGTGGATTTTCGGCTGCCAGGTGGCACCGAGCTTGAAGCCCTTGAACAACTCGCCCTGCCAGCCGAGCCGCACGCCGACGCCGGTGGAGTTGTCGTAGCCCTTGTCGGTGACATTGCCCGGCGACTCCGAATACGGCCCGGGGAAACCGGTCGCCGCGAACGCGCCGAGGCCCTTGGCCTTGAAGCGCTGGTAGACGAAGATCGGCGACACGCCGAAGGCGTTGGCTTCACCCAGGCGGTAGGCCGCAGTGACCGTCACGAACAACTGCGATAGATCCACGCCGGCGGTACCGGTCGAGCCATAGGCCGCAAACGGATTCCTGTCGTAATCGGTATTCAGACCGCCGTTGCCGAACAGCGCGAACCCCAGGCTGAGGTGATCGCTGGCCTGACGCGCGTAGCCGAACTCGGGAATCAGGAAATTGGGTGTGGCGTTGCCGTCATAGTCGCCATCGGCGCTGGCGCTCTGCACCGTGCAGGTGTTGAGCACCGGGCAGCTGCCTGTGAGGACGTTGCTGCCAGGCGGCAGACTGTTGCCGCTGATCTTCCCGCCCCGGCGCGGAGCGAACCAGTCGATGCCGACATCGTAGCGGTTGCCGACATCCACCAGTCCGGCAGGATTGGTCGCGGGCGCCAGCGCATCCTGCGCCAGGGCGATGCCGACGCCGGCCATGCCTTTCTGGCGGTTGCCGTAGCCGTGCGAAAAATAACCGTTGGTGGCGTAGGCCGGCACGGCCACCAACCCCGACAAGGACACGAGTGCGAGCAGTGCCCGGACGCTGCGATTCGACATGATGCGGATCCCCTTTCCCCTGGGCAGGCACGAAACCTGCGCGCGCATCATAGGGATTGCGAGACCGCTTTTATATCCCTTTTAGAGACTGTTTCGGACTTTGCTTATGCCATTGCGCATGTCGCGGCATCAAAACGCCGCGGCCGGCATGCGCAGGTGGGTATCGTCCAGTGTCTTGAGCAGTTCGGCCTGCCGCTGTGCCTTGGGCAATTCGTGGCGGTAGAAATAACGGCAGGCCAGCAGCTTGCCCTCGTAAAAAGGACGATCGCCATCGTTGGCGGACGCCAGAGCCGCCTGCGCACACTGCGCCTGTTGCAGCCACAGCCAGGCGACGACGCCATGTCCGAGCATCTCCAGATACAGGTGAGCATTGGCGAGGAACAGGTCGACGCGTCCCTTCAACGCCTCCGCCGCCAGCGTCTGCGTGGTCGTCGCCACCGTCTGTATCGCCTGCGCCAGTGCGGCGCCGTACTCGGCGAGTTCATCGATGGCAGCGACGGATTTCGCCGTCTTCTGCATCTCGCCCAGCAGCAGGCGCAGCGCGGCGCCGTTCTGCATCGTCGCCTTGCGGCCGAGCAGGTCCAGCGCCTGGATGCCGTTGGTGCCTTCGTGGATGGCGTTGAGACGGTTGTCGCGGTAGTGGCGCTCGACCGGATAGTCACGGGTATAGCCGTAGCCGCCGAGCACCTGGATCGCAAGCTTGTTGGCTTCGAGGCAGAACTCCGCTGGCCAGGCCTTGGCGATCGGCGTGAGGATTTCCAGCAGCAGCATGATTTCCGCTTTCTGCTTGGTATCCTGCGCCGCAGCTTTCTCATCGACCAGTTGCGCACAGTACAGACACAGTGAGAGACCGCCTTCGACGTAGGCTTTCTGTTGCAACAGCATGCGCCGCACGTCGCTATGCTCGATGATGTTGACCGGCTTCGACTCCGGGTTCTTGTCGGTCACCGGCCGTCCCTGCGGCCGCTGCCGAGCGTAGTCCAGCGCACACAAGTAGCCCGCGTAACCCGACATCACGCCAGCAAGACCGACGCCGATGCGCGCCTCGTTCATCATGTGAAACATGCAGGCCAGCCCTGCATTAGCCTTGCCGACGAGATAACCGGTGCACGGCGTCTCGCCGAAATTGAGTACGGTGTTGACCGTGCCGCGATTGCCCATCTTGTGATTGAGCCCGGCCAGCCGCACGCCGTTGCGCACACCAAGACTGCCGTCGGCGTTGACCAGGAACTTGGGTACGATGAACAGCGAGATTCCCTTGACGCCAGCCGGTGCGCCGTCGATGCGTGCCAGCACCAGGTGCACGATGTTCTCCGACAGTTCGTGCTCGCCCCCGGAGATCCACATCTTGCTACCGCTGATTTGGTAACTGCCATCGTCGTTGGCGCTGGCACGCGTGCGAATGTCACCGAGCGAGGAACCGGCCTGCGGCTCCGACAGGCACATGGTGCCGAACCAGCGCCCGGCCAGCATCGGCCGCATGTAGGTCTGCTGCTGCGCTTCGCTGCCGTGCGCGCGCAGCAGGTTGGCCGCCGCCGCGGTCAGCAGCATGTAGCCGGCCGCCGCGCCATTGGCCGAGGCAAACATCGCTGCCACCGCCTGCGCCACGACATAGGGCAATTGCAGTCCACCGAATTCGGCATCGAACGCCGCCGACAGGAATCCGCCCTCGACATAGGCACTCAGCGCAGCCTTGAGTTCGGGAATCTGCCGCACCTGCTCGCCGTCGAATTGCGGTTCATTGGCGTCGAGCTTCGCCGCGAACGGCAGGAACTCCTGCTCGGCGAGCGTGTGCGCCGCCTCGATCACCGACTCAAACGTCGCGCGGTCATGCTGCGCGTAGCGCGGATGGCGGCATAGCGCAGGCACCTTGAGCCACTCATAGAGCAGGAAATCGAGATCACGACGATTGATCAGTGCGGACATGCTGAAGATTCCGGGCGGGCAGAGCCAACCACCGTAAGGGGTCACCAGGATCGTGGCAAGCCGCACCAGCTCCGGGGGTTTGCACCGGAAATTATGTTA
>DATMTG010000068.1:0-12593 GCA_035565075.1 Stenotrophobium sp. | reverse complement strand
CAGCCGCTCGATCCGCCAGCCGCCGCCGTCGCGCTGGTAACGCAGCCGGTCGTGCAGGCGTCCGCGCCGCCCCTGCCAGAACTCCATGCGCTGCGGTCGCACCAGGTAGCCGCCCCAGAATTCCGGAAACGGCACGTCCTGGCCCACGTATTTTTTCTCGTTGGCGTCGAGTCGCGCATCCAGCTCGGCGCGTGTGGCCACCGGCCGGCTCTGGCGCGAGGTGAGCGCACCGAGCTGCGAGCCGCGTGGACGCGTGTAGAAATATTCCTTGGCGATTTCCGGCGGCAGCTTTTCGGCGCGACCCTCGATCCGCACCGAGCGTTCGAGCCTGTCCCACCAGAACACCAGCGCAACGTCCGGGTGCGCGGCGATGTCCTGTCCCTTGTGGCTCTCGAGGTTGGTGAAGAATTTCAGGCCGTCGTCGTGAAATCCCTTGAACAGCACGATGCGCGCCGAGGGCCGGCCGTCGGAGCCGACCGTGGCCAGCGTCATCGCGGTCGGCTCCTGCATCTCCACGGCCACGGCATCGTCGAGCCAGCGCTGCAACTGCGCCTGTGGCGACGGTAGCAGGTCGGTTTCATTGAGCGGGGGATTGCGGGTGAACTGGGCCATGGGGTGCGGCTCTGGCAGAATCGGTGTCCCGTATTTTGCCGGAAACCCGACATGTCCACTTTCAAGGCGCTGCGTATCCACCAGATCGAAAAATCCACGGAGGCGCGGATCGAGGAATTGTCGTTCAAGGATCTCGGCGCTGGCGATGTCGTGATTCGTGTCGCCTGGTCTGGGATTAACTACAAGGACGCGCTGGCGGTGACCGGCAAAGGCCGCATCATGAAAGGCTTCCCGAAGATCGCGGGGATTGATCTGTCCGGTGTGGTCGAGAGCAGCCGCGACGCGCGTTACAAGACCGGCGACAAGGTGCTGGTCACCGGCTGCAATATCGGCGAAGTGCTCGACGGCGGCTACACCGAAGTCGCCTGTCTGCCGGCCGACGTCCTGGTGCCGTTGCCGCAAGGACTGAGCCTGAAAGATGCGATGGCGATCGGCACCGCCGGTTTCACCGCCGCGCTGGCATTGCGCCGCATGCTGGAAAATCATCAGGCGCCGGAGATGGGGCCGATCGCCGTCACCGGGCCGACCGGTGGTGTTGGCAGTATCGCCATCGATCTGTTCAAGCGCGCCGGATTTACCGTGCACGCGATTACCGGCAAAGCCGGTGTCGCCGATGACTATCTGAAAATGCTCGGTGCTGATGAAGTCATATCGCGGCAGTCGCTGGATCTGGGTAAGAAGCCGCTGGAGTCTGCGGTCTGGGGCGGCGCGGTTGATAATCTCGGTGGCGAAACACTGACCTGGCTGACGCGCACGGTGAAACCCTGGGGCAATATCGCCAGCATCGGCCTGGCGCAGTCACACGAACTCAACACCACGGTGATGCCGTTCATCCTGCGCGGCGTGTCTCTGCTCGGCATCCACTCGGTGGAGTGTCCGCGTGCATGGCGCGAAGATATCTGGCAAAAACTCGCCGGTGACTGGCAGCCGCGTCACCTCGATCGCATCGTCGCGCGTGAGATCACACTCGAACAGCTGCCCGCAGCGTGCGCCGAGGTCATCGCCGGCAAGGTGCAGGGACGCACGCTGGTGAAAATCGGCTGAGCCGGGTTGCACCCAGGCAACGCTTGAGCGGGGTTTGCTACAGATACGGCGAAAACAGCCAGCACAAAGCGTCGCGGATGCGTGGGAGCAGACGTCGCTGGCCGATTTCTTCGGATGTCACCTGTCGTGCGCCTGCGCGGATGGATTCGAAGTGCTGGCTGAGCTGGTGTGCGAAGGCCGAATCGTAGACTTCTACCGCAAGTTCGAAATTGAGCCGCAGGCTGCGCGTATCCATGTTTGCGGAGCCGATTTGCGCATAGTGGTTATCGATCAGAAACAGCTTGGTATGGCAGAACGGTGGCGGCTGGTAATAAATTTTCACGCCATGTTGCAGCAGCTGTCCCAGCAAATTTCGTGTCGCCCAGTGCACGATCTTTCCATCGCTCAGCGCCGGCAGGATGACGCTGACATCAACGCCTCGGCGTGCCGCACCCTGTAGCTCCACGATCATCTCGCGTGGCGGCAGGAAGTAGGGCGACATGATCTGGATGCGGTGATGCGCGCAGGAAAGCGCGGCCATCAGGACCATCGTCAGGTTTCCAAGGTCCTCGTTGGGGCCGTCGGTGATGACCCGGCATGCCGCGCCGTCGGTGGCTACCGGCGGAGGCGGCGCGGGGGGCGCCCATTCCTGTCCGCTGGCGTAGCGCCAGTCGTCGGCAAACGCGCGGGCCAGCTGGCCGATCACCGGTCCGCGCAATTCAAAATGCATGTCGGTCGCACGTCTGGAATTATGGATGTCGTTGCCCAGATAGGTATCGCCGATGTTCATGCCGCCGGTATAGGCGATGCGGCCGTCGCAGATCAGCAGCTTGCGGTGGTTGCGCAGATTGATATGAACTGATGGCGGCAGCAGGCGTGGCGGGTTGAAGCGCTTGAACGGTACGCCGCGCCTGCGCAGCATGCGGCCGGCATGCGGCCAGTTGTGAAGTTCGCCGATGCCATCGATCAGGCAGCGCAGCTCGACGCCGCGTGCCTGAGCGCGCGCAAGTGCCTCGGCGAACTGCTGGCCACTGCGATTGGTTTCAAAAATATAGGTGACGAAGGCGATGGAGTGCTGGGCGGCGTCGATTGCCGCCAGCATCCGCGGATAGGCCTGCTCGCCATTGTGCAGCGCGGTGATGTGGTTGCCAGCCAGCAGCGGACGGCGGGTCAGTGCGTCGGCCGTGCGTGCCAGTTCATTCAGTCCGTGGGGAATGGCGAGCGCGCTGGCCTCGCGCTGATGGCGCGCATCGGCGCCGCTGTCCGGTTTGGCTGTGGCAGGCCCCGCTCCGGGGAATCCGCGCTTGCGGGCATGGGTGTTGATACGGTTGATGCCGAACAGGAAATACAGCAGTGGCCCGCCAAATGGCAGCAGCCAGCACACCGCGATCCAGCCCCAGGCCGAGTGCGGATCGGATTTGTGCAGCAGCGCGTGGCCGGCTGCGGCGAGCGTCAGCGCCGTGCCCAGCGGCAGCAGGATCAGTGCGTGCCAGTCCATGTCGTGTCGCGGGTTTGCAGGGCGACCTCGACGGCTATCGGTAAATGATCCGAGAGCCGCAGATTGAGTACGGATGAAGAATTGATTTCGACATCGGGTGTGACCAGCACGTGATCGATGGTGCGGCGTGGCGACCAGCTGGGAAAAGTGGGCGCATCGCCCAGTATCCGCAGGCCGGCCGCGGCGATATCGCTATTCGCCCGCAGCTCCTGCAAGCCGCAGTTGAAGTCGCCAACGATGATGGTCTGCGTTTGCCGGTTTGCAAGTGTGGCCAGGTAGGCGAGTTGCTGTGCACGCGATTTCTGGCCGAGCGCGAGGTGCGCCACGATGAGATGCAGCGGTTGATGACCGTTGGGATGCAGTTCCATTTCCAGCGCGCCACGGCCACGCAAGCGCCCGGGCAAACGATGATGCTGCAAACCGCTCAGCGGTAGCCGCGAAAAACAACCGAGGCAGTGCTGCGCGATGGGACCGAGGTTGCGATTGACTGCCGCGTGCCAATACGTAAAGCCGGTCTGCTCAGCCAAATAGCGGACCTGGTTGAGACCCGCAGTGCGCAAGCTGCCGGCGTCGGCTTCCTGCACGACGACCACGTCGTAGTCGTGGGCCAGTTCGGCGATGCGATCGAGCGTTGCGGTGACGCCGCGAGACGGCAGGACATGACGCCACGCCTGCGTGACATAGTGGCGGTAGTGCGTGCTGGAGAGCCCCATCTGGATGTTGAGCGACAGGATGCGCAGCGTGCTTTTCGCTTCAGCCTGAACGATGGGCGATGTCGGCGGTACAGTCATCGTCATACTCTATGCTCAAGCAATACCGGATGCTTGTCGTAGAATCGGCGGCTATTCGGACTTGCGCGCGCGGTACAGCGAGATCGTGCCGAATATTGTGGCGTAACGACGGGTCTCGACGACCTCGGAGAAGCCGGCATCGCGCATCATCTGCGGCAGCAGGCCGCGCACGTTGTCGGCGGTGGTGTCGAAGCCATCGAGCAGCTGGATGCCGAGAAACGCCGTGCGCATCAGGAGATTGCGCGCCTCGCCCCAATCGGCAACGTGCAGTTCACCGTCGTTCTTGAGCACGCGATGCAGCTCAGCGAATGCGGCGTGTTTGCCGTCCCGGGAAAGATGATGGAAGAACAGGCTGCACAGCGCGCGGTCGAAATACGCATCGGGGTAGGGCAGCGCGTCGGCGAGTCCGCGTTGCAACTCGACCTTCAGTCCTGCGCGTTGCGCCTTGTCTGCGGCAATCCTGAGAATCGCAGCATCGCCGTCGAGTCCGTGCAACTCCGCCGCCGGTTGCGCGCGTTTGGCGGCGAGCGTCAGCGTCGCAGTGCCGCAGGCCAGATCGAGTGCGCGATCGCCTGCGCGCAGGTTTGCCTGCGCCACCAGCGCCGGCTTGAAGCTCGACTCGCGCGTGGTCAGGCGCGCCACCGGATCGTAGAGGCCGGTGAGCCCGTGGTAGCCCAGTGCCGGGATGTAGCGTTCGTTCGTCGTGCGCATGGACCGCTCAGCGGCATTTTTCATGTTGCGGCCGAGCATACACCGCCGGCCTGCTGCGCGATCTTGCCGATGGTGGGTCCTGACATGGGCGTCTCCCGGTGGAATCCACCTTGAACTTTTGAGTCGAGTCCAGAGAAAAGCTGTTGCGGTTCGCCGCCGGCTTGCGCAGGATGACGTGTCGCCGCCACAGGAAGCACGCATGAAGGCCCGCTGGTTCTTCGATCCGATCTCGCCTTACGCCTATCTGCACCTGCAGCAGTTCGGACGCCTGCCGCCGACGCTGGAGATCGAATGCGTGCCGATCCTGTTTGCCGGCCTGCTCAAGCATTGGGGCCACAAGGGGCCGGCGGAGATCGCACCCAAGCGTGCCTACACCTACCAGCAGGTGGTGTGGCTGGCGCGGCATCTCGGGATTCCGCTGCGCCTGCCGCCACGGCATCCGTTCAATCCGCTGCCGCTGCTGCGCCTGCTGGCCGCCGCCGGACCGACGCGGACGCAGGTCGTCGGCACCTTCGACCTGATCTGGCGCGAGGGCCATGACGCCGAGGACCCGGAAACGCTCGGAGAGCTGGCGCGCCGGCTGGACATCGGCAATCCGGAGGCGGTGCTGGCCGACGAGCGGGTCAAGCGCAAGCTGCACGACAACACCGCCGCCGCGATTGCCGCGGGCATCTTCGGGGTGCCGACCTTCGCCATCGGCGACCGCCTGTTCTGGGGGCAGGATTCGCTGCCGATGATGCTCGACTTTCTGCGCGACCCCGGCCTGTTCGACAGCGACGAGATGCGCCGCGCCGCGTGCATTCCTGTTGGAACGACGCGGCGCGGCACTTGATGGTTTACTGCGTCAGATGGGTCACGCTGAGCGCTTGCGCCTGCACGTCGGCGTCGTGGAACGGCAGTCGCAACCACTGCTTCTGTGAATAGGCACGGGTGTAGTCGCTGAAATGCGGGTTGGCCGGATCGGTGGATTCCGAATAGGTGACGAAGGCATCGGCGACCGCGCCGTTGGCATCCCAGGTCACGGCCTGGATGTAGCTGTTGCCGTAGGGCACGCGGTAGCCGTCCTTGTCGAGCACGTTGGTGCCGTCGACCACGGTAAAGGCGCCTTCAAAATCCTCGCCGCCGAAGATCGGGATGCTCTTGTCGATGCAGCAGGGATGCTGGATCGTGCCTAGCGGGGCATCGAAGGCGAAGCCGGATTTCTGCACGGTGTTGATGGCGTCGCCGAAAGCGAGCTGGACGGTCGGCAAGGCGACGTTGAGCGTGTTGGGCGTGTTGACCGGGTCCGTGGCCGAGAACGGCGTCAGCCAGTAGGTGTCGTTGAGCAGCGCCAGTTGTACCGGCAGCGGCCCGCCGGTGACGTTGCGCATGAACTCGCGCCAGAGATGACCGCCGCGCGAATCGTTGTTGTCGTGCATGTCCCAGGCCTTGAGCGCGGCACAGGCAGCGGTCGGGTCGACCGGGCCGCTGCTGGACAGCACGGTGGGCAGGGAGCAATAGGCGCTGACGACCTGGTCACGCGCCAGTTCGGCGGAATAGATCTGGCTCGAGAGCGCGACCTTTTCCAGCGATTGCAGGTCGAACTTGGTGCCGGGCAGACCGTCAGTGCCGGCGAGGCGTCGCTGGATCTGCAGGATCGACAGGCGCGGCCGCAGACCGATATTGCTGTTCTCGCTGCCGATGATGCGAGCATAGCCGGTCAGCGGCTGCGCGGGATTGGCCAGCCAGTAGCTGTCGTTGGAATTGCGCACGTAGTCGTCGCGCTTGATCGACGGCAGGTGCGAGGGCCCGAAGATGCCCGGTGCGGGCGCGTCGGGGTCGGTGCCCCATTCGCAGGCCGAGCGCGAGCCGTCCAGTACCGGCAGGCCCGGCTCCAGCTGTTGCACCACCGGCTGCAGCAGCGAGGCGCAGGCCTGGTCCTTGGCGTCGGTGACATTGGGCACGACGGTGATATCGCCGTAATAGGCCTGGCCGCCGGGACCGGTGGCGACGGTGTTGACCCAAGGCACGCCGAGGATGCTCCTGTGCAGCGCCTCGAATTCATCCAGCGACTGCGCCTGGTCCCACTTGGCGAACTGGTTGATCATGCGATCGTTCTCGGCATTGGCATCGCGCAGGGTGTAGGCCTTGGCCGCGGTCCAGCCCAGCACCGGCACGCCGCTGGCGCTGATCGTCAGCATCGGCCCATAGTGCGAGCGGTACAGGGTCTTGGTGGCTTTGGTGATGCTGCCGTCGGCTTCCTTGATCTCGATGGTCACCGGCACAGCGGTCAACGCGCGCGATTTGCCGTCGTAAAGATAGTGCGTGTGCGTCAGGTCGGTCGGGTCCAGCGTCAACTCGTAGATGGTGAAGCGATAGGCGGTGGAGACGGTGTGGCTCCAGGCGAAATGGTCGGTGAAGCCGATCAGCACCACCGGCACACCGTAAAGCGAGGCGCCCATGATGTTGAGCTTGCCGGGAATCTCGGCGTGGGCCAGGTACAGGCGCTCGGTGCCGGTCCAGGGGAAGTGCGGATTGCCCAGCAGCATGGGCACACCGCTGGTGGTGGCGTCCTTGCCGAGACCGTACATGTTGCTGGCGAAGCCATGGTGTTCGGCGAGGTTGCGCAGTCCGTTAGGCGAGTTCTTGAGCAACTGCGCGAGGCGCTGCGGCGACGGCGGCCTGGTCTTTGATTTCGATTTGAGCGTGAGGCCGCTCGGGGGCTGTGCGGCGACGATCTCGTTGATCAGCGCCGAGGAACTGGCAATCAGCGACAGCCGGAAATAGCGCCGGAACATGTCCTCGCGGGTAATCTCGAACAGCCAGGGAGCGTTGGCGCAGGCAAGGTTGGGGTCCTTGGGATCGGAGGAGGTGACGAAGCGGCCCGGATGCTGGCCGGCCTTGAGTTCGCGGATGTAGCGGTTGAATCCGGCCACGAAGCCGTCGCTGGCATCGAGCACTTCCGGTGCCGAGGTGTCCTCGAGATGCTTGACCACCGCGTCGGTGGCCATGAATTTCCAGAAATAATCGCTGGTGACGTTATCGGCGGTGACGCCGTTGGGGACGATGGTGTAGCTGCCGTTGCGGCCCAGGTACTTGGAACGCTCGCCACGGATGGTGAGCAGGTCTTCCTCCAGCACGCAGAGGTTGTCCGAGGCAAAGGCGTAACCGTAGCCATAGCCCATGCTGCCGAAGTTGGCCGCCTTGATGTGGGGGATGCCCATCGCGGTGCGGGTGATCGTGGCGTCGTAGTGCGGGCCGCTGCCTGCCGTACCGACGGCCGGCACGGTGCTGCGGCCGCATGAAATGAGCGGTAATACGGCCAGTATTGCGAACAGGCGCAGGTGACGCATGATGATCTCCCCCGTGAGCGATTTTTAAAATGATCCCAAAAGCACTATATCGCCTCTACAAGCTGGGGAAACGCCGAGGGGAAATTTTACTACTTGCCGAATGAGTGCCATGGACATTACCTTATAAAATTGTGGATGTGCGTTGGTGCATGCGGCGCATCACGGGGAAATATTCGGGGGAGAGCGTAATGGGCCGTCAGTACAAGTGGATACGTTGGGGTATGGCCGTAACGCTGGTCGCAGGCAGCCTTGCATTGGCGGCTTGTGGATCAGGCGGCACGACCAGCTCAAGTTCCAGTTCCGGCAGTTCCGGCGGGGCCAGCAGTTCATCCGGCAGTTCGGGAGGGTCCAGCAGTTCAGGCAGTTCTTCCGGCGGTTCCAGCAGCTCTGGTGGGGCCAGCAGTTCATCCAGCAGTTCGGGCGGTTCCAGCAGTTCATCAGGCGGGGGCAGTTCCTCCAGCAGTTCAGGAGGTTCCAGCAGCTCCGGCAGTTCATCAAGCGGGGGCAGTAGCTCCGGCAGTTCCGGAGGGACCGGTAGCACGGTCACCGCGGAATCCTTTGCTGCCGGCAACGGCGGTGGCGGCAAGACCTACACCATCTGCGATCCGGCCACCGCGCAGAAAGACGCGCTGATCGCGTTCTTCGACGCGCACGAAGGCGACACCATCCAGTTCTGTGCCGGCACCTTCAATTTCACCACCGGGCTGACCCTGACCGGCAAGCGCGGCATTACCATCAAGGGCGCGGGCCGCGACAAGACCGTGCTGTCGTTCAAGAACAGCGACTCCGAGGACGGCATCAACATCAACCGCGTCGACGGCGTGGTCGTGCAGGGCTTGACGATCTACGACGCTCCCGGCAACGGCCTACGCATTTTCCGCACCAATTACGTCACCGTGCGCAACGTCAAGGTCGGCTGGAGCGACGCCGACGACCAGTGTCCGACCCGGCCGTCGTGCCCGCTTTACGACGCCAGCATGAAAAGCTGGGTGACCAACGGCTCGTATTCGTTCTACCCGGTGCTGAGCCACCACATTTTCATCGAAGACTCGATTTCGGTCGGCTCCTCCGACGCCGGCGTCTATGTCGGCCAGTCCAACGACATCCTGGTGCAGACCACCGAGGCCTATCACAACGTCGCCGGCTTCGAGTTCGAGAATACGTTCCGAGCGGAGTTCATCCACAACGTCGCGCATGACAACGTCGGCGGCTTCCTGGTTTTCGATCTGCCGGGCCGTGCGCAGTTCGGCGAGAAGAACGTCGTCCATTTCAACGACTCCTACAACAACAACATCCCCAGTTTCGCCCCGCGCGGCGCGATCGTCGGCGACGTGCCCTCGGGCACCGGCATGCTGGTGCTGGCCTCCGACCAGCTGGAGGTGCATGACAACAACATCCACAACAACAATTTCTCCGGCCTGGCGATCGTCAACTACGGGCTGGTCGACAACAACGAGTCGGCGACCAACTACGACTTTTTCCCGGAAGGCATTCACGTCTACAACAATACCTTCACCGACAACGGCGGCAGTCCGCCGCTGCCGGATCTGTCCAAGTCGAGCTGCCACGGCCTGCTCAACGGCCTGCCGATACAGTTGCCGGCGACGCTGCCCGATCCACTGGGTGGCATTCTCGCCGGCCTGCCGGGCATCAGCGACCTGAACAACCCGACCTGCGTCACCAACAACGCCTCGCTGCTGCCGACGATCCTGGTGGCCAAGAACCTCGGCAAGTCCGCGCAGATCATCTGGGATGGTGGCCGCGACGTGCCGAACAGCTGCACCGATTATCCCAAGGATCACTACGGCGTGCCCCTCAACCAGCCGGATCCGCTGGACGTGGACCGCTACGAGGCGCGTACCGACGAGCGCGGGCGCCCGAATCTCTATATTTACGATCCGCGTCCCACCTGCAAGTACAACAAGTGGAAATTCAACGCACAGGGCCAGTTGAACCTGCCGGCCAATGGCATGTGCATCGAGAACAACACGTTCAAGAGTACCCAGTTGCAGACCTTGCTGGTCGATCCCTATGTCAACCTGCATTTCGCCACGGCCGATCCGACGTTGCCCTCGAACCTGGCGCTGGTCGATCACAACCAGCCGCACGAGTGCCCGACCTTGTCGCCGACGCTGGTGGCGACCCAGCTGGCGCCGCGACTGGGCAGCTTCACGCCCAATCCCGCCAACGATCCGCACCCCAGCGACGCACAGCTGAGCGCGGTCTGCGGCAGCGTCCAGCCGGGTCAGGTCAACACGGCGGCATTGGCCAGCTATAACTGCCCGCTGCTGAGCCAGTACGGTTTGTTCAAGAACGCCAACGATCCGACGCGGGCGCCCAACGGCACCGGCGTGCCCTACGATCTGAATACGATCCTGTTCTCGGACTATGCCCAGAAGTTCCGCTTCCTGTACCTGCCCAAGGACGGCAGCGGCAAGATCGAGAAGGCGACGTACGAGGATCACTCCAAGTGCGACACCATCACCATCTATAACTGCTATACCGCAACGCTCGGATTCCCCACGGGTACGGTGTTTGCCAAGACTTTCGGGTTCACCAACGGTACGGTCTACAAGCCGGTGGAAACGCGCCTGCTGATCAAGCGCGTCGATGCCACCGGCAAGATCAACTGGGTCGGGCTGCCGTATGAATGGCAGACCGATGCCAACGGCAATCTCACCGACGCCGTGCTCAAGCTCGAGGGCGACACCAAGTCGGTGAGCTACGATTACGACGATCCCGATCCCGAGGTCAAGGACGCCAGCGGCAACCGCATGCACTACAAGGGTACGGTGGCGGCCTACGGCATCCCCAACGCCAGCGCCTGCCTGCAATGCCATGGCGGCGACGACCGCGAGCCGGGAGCGGCGCCGATCGGGCCGAAGGTGCGTTACCTGAACAAGGATTACACCTACCCCGACGGCACCACCATGAACCAGCTGGCCTACCTGCAACAGCAAGGCATGCTGGATTTGCCGGACGATCCGTCGAAACTGGAGAAGATGGCCAAGTGGAATGTCCCCGGCAGCACCGGCGAGACCGCCAATTCGCCGGCCGACATCCACAAGCGCGTGCGCGCATTCCTCGAAGTGAACTGCATGCACTGCCACAACCCGGCGGGCGGGGCGCAGAACTCCGGCTTGTCGCTCGACTCGTTCAACGAGCCGATGGACGAAGGCCACGGCATCTGCAAGCCGCCGATTGCCGCCGGCCGCGCCGCCGATGTCGGCAACTACGACATCCAGCCCGGCAATGCCTCGCAGTCGGTGCTGCCGTACCGCGTCGCCTCGGTGCAGCCCGGCATCCGCATGCCGCCGGTAGCGCGGACCGTGCAGGACGCCGAGTTCGTCACGCTCGCCAATGACTGGGTCAACAATGTCGTCAACGGCTTTGCCAGCACCAGTGCCAACACCTGCTCGTCGTCGGGTACGCTGCCCATCGGCATGATGCAATCGATCCTGCCCAGTCAGTAGCTCCTGATCCGGAGCGAGCTTTCAAGGCCGGGAGCGATCCCGGCCTTTTTTATGGCTCACGATTGGATAAATGACTGGTGTCGGGCGAGCAGGTAGTTATTGCGGGAGCGCGAAGCCCGAAACTCAAATCATGTCCAGCGGACTGCGTACCCCACGCCCACCCTTGTTGAGTACATGCGTGTAGATCATCGTCGTGCTCACATCGGAATGGCCCAGCAGTTCCTGCACGGTGCGGATGTCGTAGCCAGCCTGCAACAAATGGGTCGCAAATGAATGCCGAAGTACATGCGGCGAGACCGTCTTGGTGATACCCGCGCGCGAAGCCGCCATCTTCACCGCTTTCTGTATTGTTGCCTCATCAATATGATGTCGTCGCAGCACATCATCGCGCGGGTCGCGCGAACGGCCCGAGGGCGACGGAAACACGTATTGCCAGCCCCAGGATTTTGCCGCACCGGGCGCTTTGACCGAATAAGCATCCGGCAGCCAGACCGCGCCGAATCCTTCTGCCAAATCCTTGTCGTGCAAAGCCTTGGCCCTGGCGAGTTGATCCTGCAGAGGCTTGATCAGATTCTCCGGCAGCACGGTCACGCGATCCTTGTCGCCCTTGCCCTGCCGCACGACGATTTCACGCCGATCAAAATCAATATCCTTGATGCGCAGGCGCAGACCTTCCATCAGCCGCATGCCGGTTCCATAAAGCAAGCTGGCCATCAGCCACATCGTGCCATTGAGATGCAACAGCATTTCGCGTACTTCGCGGGGCGTCAACACCACCGGCAGGCGCTTGCCGCGCTTGGCCTGTACCACCTCATGCAACCATGGCACGTCCTTGTTCAGCACCGCCTTGTATAAAAACAGCAGCGCAGCCTTGGCCTGATTCTGCGTCGAGGCCGAGGTCTTTCGCTCCACGGCGAGATGAGTCAGGAAAGCGGTCAACTCTTCCGCCCCCATATCCTTGGGGTGGCGCTTGCCGTGAAACAGGATATAGCGCCGAGCCCACTCCAGGTACGACTGCTCCGTTCGCAGACTCATGTGGCGCAGGCGCAATTCGTCGCGCATGCGGGCCAGCAACTTCGGAGGTTTGGAGACCGTCACATCCATCCACAAGATTTTAGGCGGCCTAATCCAGTACGTCCAGACACGATCTCAA